>CAWUJR010000008.1:0-31311 GCA_963922375.1 uncultured Robbsia sp. | reverse complement strand
TGCCATCGCATTGCGCGTTGCTGGCGTCCGTGTCGGTCGCGCTGCAGCAGGCGTTGGAACAGATCGATGTACAGCGTCCGCACGTGCCATACATCGGCAACGTCAGAGCGCGCGCCATCGTCGATGCACAAGGGATCAGGGACGATCTTGCCAATAATGTCGCACACACAGTACGCTGGCACGATTCGATGACACTGCTATTCGAACGCGGTGTCCGCACTTTTTTCGAAATGCCGCCCGGCGCCACGCTGACCGGCATGGTGCATGAGATGTTCGACGGCGTGCAGGCGAGATCGCTCAGCGACACGCCGCTCGACGCGATCGTCTATCTATCGTCACGAGCGAAGCGATGACGTTCGTTGCGCACGATTTACTGCGTATCGACGACATCCGACGGATCCTGAGTGATTCGATCACTTGCCCGGACTGGGTCGAAGCGGCGCTCACCCGTGCGCCATGGGTGGTCGTGCGGCGCACCACGCCGCATGGGACGACAGGCAAAATACCGGTGGGCATTCGCGGTCGCACGCGCTCCGAGCGGCACGGGATGTGGATCGATCCCGAACGGGTAGAGTCGCATCTGCGGCCGGAACAACTGGTCGCGATGGCGTACCGCGGCACGTCCGACCATCCTGGCGTGCCGGCGATGGCGCTTGCGCGTGCTGTCGGGCCGGTGTTCGCACGTCGCGGACTGATGTGGGGCCCCACAGGCAGTGTCGGATTCGAATGGGCAAGCGGCGTGCGCACCGCGCATGCAAGCAGCGATCTGGACCTGATCGTCCGCTGTGACACACCATTGCCTCAGGCTGCAGCAGCGGAGATCCTCGACGACTTGGTGCAACTCGCGCACGCATACGGAGGCTGTCGCATCGATGCCAATGTAGAGACGCCGTTGGGCGCTTTCTCGCTCGCTGAATACGCAGCGGCAAGCGGTGCGATCTTACTGCGCACGGCGACCGGTCCGCTGCTGACGAACGATGCATGGGAAGCACGTGCTCGCCGATAGCTTTCCATTACGATATTCGCCTATATACCCGCATCAGTGGACGCCCGATGCCATACCATTTTTGCGGCACCCTGTAATCGTATCATCGCAACAATGCGGTTCCTGCGGGGACTGCTTGCACAAAGCACTGATGCTTTTGATGAATCAAACTCAGGATAGCGTGCGGTTTTATGGTCTTTATCGAATGGGAGCCGCCGCCTACCATAGCGCGTATTGGAACCACTCGCATGGAGAACATCAATGGATTATCGATATCTAGGTCGTAGCGCTCTCAAAGTTTCGTCGCTCTGTCCGGGCGCGATGATGTTTGCGGGCGAAACCGACGAAGCCACGTCCCGCCTGGCGGATTGCCGAAATCGTGTGTCTAGCATCAAATCGTCAGCTCGGCGATTGCTGGGCCACGTACGGAAGCGCATTGGGACGGAACTCGATAAACGGCAGAGCGCCGCGACGGCCTGAGAAGACTCGGCGCTCGGCCTCGACTTATATTTCCTTCACCAGCGTGTCGGCAATACGGATGCTGAGCGCCGCACCGGTCAGCGTGGGATTCACGCAGCCGGTAGCCGGCATCACGCTGCAACCGGCGATGAACAGATTGTTGTGATCATGGGTGCGGCAGTCTGCATCCACGACCGAATCCTTCGGGTCGTTGCCCATGATCGTCGTCCCCATGATGTGCTGCCGGTTTTGATGCCCGACGTCAGTCGACGTGACGTCGGCATTAAGAAACTGCGCCATGCGGTGCAAATCCTGTACGGCTGCGTCGCGGCCAGCGTTCCAGTAATCATCGACGCTGTAATAGATCGATGGTACCGGCAAACCCAATGCATCCGTTTTGTTCTTGCTCGGCGTCACCCGATTCTGCGGGAGCGGTAGCATTTCGAAGTCGACCGCCCAATTCATTCCCCGAGCGGACTGCAGGCGGATCTGCTTGTCGAGCTCGCTGCCCAACACGCCTTTCGCGATCAGTTTAGCGGTCAGTTGCGACGTGGGCACCGTGTTGCGCACCTTCGTCTTGTAACTCGGATAGTCCTTCCGGAACGCGCCGTCCCGGCTGTTCAAATAAATCAGCAACTCGGTGGGACCTTGTCCCGGCCACATGTCTTCGTGGGCCATCATGCCGACACTGATGCCGGTGTTATCCATCAGGTTTCGACCAACCATGTCCGACGAATTCGCGACGCCATTCGGAAAGGCCGACGAAGTGGACATCAGCAGCAATTTCGGCGACTCGATCGCATGGGCGGCCAATACGAAGTAGCGCGCGGTCAGTCGATGATCCGTCCCGTCAGGCGTCTTGTAATGGACCGCCGCGATCTTCTTATCGTCGCCCACTTCGATACGATAGACCACTGCGCTGTCGAGCAACTTCGCACCGGCTTTCTCTGCCTTGTCGATATGCATCGAGCCATCATACTTCGCCCCGATCGGGCAAACCGGATTGCAGTTGTTATTCCCCGCGCAAACTGGACGTAAGCCATAAGGTTGGGTCGCCCGACCATTCGGTTCGCTGATCGCGTGATAGCCGCCTTTGCTCAGCATCTCGGACGCGCGATTGAAGAAGTAGGTGTTCGGCAGCCCCTTCATCGGATAAGGCGCGGAGCGGGGAGGGAACGGTTGGCCGCCCTGACCGCTTTGGTCCTCGTCATCGACGCCGCTCACGCCGAGCTCCAACTCCGCGCGGGTGTAATACGGCTCCAGCGTTTCATACGGGAACGGCCAGTCGCGTCCGCGTCCGTATAAGGTCTTGATCTTGAAGTCGTTCGGAATCATGCGCCACAGCGCCGAACCGAAGTGCCAGGTCGTGCCACCGACCACGCGCAGGTAGGCGGTGTTGTACGGCACGGGGCCGGTCTGCTGAAGGTAGTCGCCATAGGTCGACGGCGCGTACGGTTTGCTGGGGAACGGCGAGCCCGCACCTTGTAATTTCATATTGGCCAGCGACAGCTTGACCGGCGCATTCCGGAAGGTTTCCACGATTTCCGCCCGTTTCACGCGCGGGCCGGCCTCCAGGATGATCACCGATTTTCCGGCAGCGGCCACGCCACTGGCGACCAAGCCGCCCATCACGCCGGAGCCGATGACGATCACGTCCGCATCGAAGTCACTCATTACTTTCTTCCTTTCCTAAGCCCTATTGAGCGGTATCAAGCGTGTGCGAGCGTGTCCGGACGATCGCTGATACCGGCACCGATCGGCTTGTCGCCCCACGCCAATGGGCCCGGGCCATAGGTCGGAACGGCCAGAATGCCCTGCGTCGGCGTGTACATCAGCGCGCTTTCATAGGTGATGAGCTCCGCGTCGCTTCCGGCACCGACGATGCCGAGGTACCAGGCGGACACGATGTGGGTCGCGGTGGCCATCTGCTCTTTGTTGTCCTTGGCCGCGCTCAGGAAGTCGTCCATATGCGGGAATTTTTGACTGTCGATGTAGGCAAGCAGTGCGGAGACTTTGCTAGCGAACGCGTGATCATGTTTCGACAGCGACTCGAAAAAACGCGCGGCGCTGACGCGATCCAGTGAGTCGCGACTCGTGACGAATGCAGAAAGGCGGGCGAAGTCCGCTTGTGCGGCCGCATGACCGACATCCAATGCACTCTCGCCGTTCGCCTCTGCGCCCATTGCGAGCGGGATGATGCGAGGCAGATGCATCACTGCCAGCGCGCCCATCACGGCGCTCGTCAGTAAGAATCCGCGTCGCGACACCGCGAGCGATGAACGCGCTGTCGAGCTCGGCGTCGACCTTTGCGCGGCGTTCTGCACAGCGTCTGGCTGATTGTTTTGCATATCGTTTTGCGCATCTTTTTGCGTAGAGCCTGGCATGACCGTTACCTCCTCACCGACGTGGCAGCACGCTTGCGACGCCACCATAGGGCCAGGCCGATCATGACGATGAGTACGACAACCATGCCCGGCGCGGCGAACGCACCGATTCTGGCCAACGGTGCCGTCTTGCCGCCTGCGCGGACCGTAGCGACGTCGGCTGCACTGACCTTGACGGACGGGTTGCCATATTGGCTCAACACAAAGTTGGCGACATCGGCGACATCCTGATCAGACAGCCGGTCGGTGAAACTAGCGCTCGGACCGAAGGCCGGCATGAACGCTGGTTTGCCTGCCGCGGTGCGGCTGAGTCCGAAGAGGATCGTCGAGATCAGATTGTCGGGATTCGCCGCGCCGGTGGCCGTGTTGTGATACAGCGACGGATAGTCGTGATTGGCCAGGCCGCCGCCATTCGCTTGGTGGCACGCCGCACACGATCCGGAGAAGATTTGCCAGCCTCTGGGCGGCGTTGCCGCATTCCCGCGCATCGCGGATTCGTTCAACGGTTGCCCGTACCCAAAGCGGGGCTTCCCGTCGCTGTCGCTGATCGGCCGCGTCTGCTTCAGGTAGGCCACGATCGCATCGATATCCTCGCTGCTCAGATACTGAAGGCTGTGATCGATCGCCTCTGCCATGGGACCGGCTGCTTGTGCTTTACCTGCAACGAAGCCGGTGCGCAAATACTGTTTGAGCTCCTGATCGGACCAGCCGCCGATGCCGCTGTTCGGATCCGACGAGATATTGGGCGCATACCAGGTACCCAGCGATCCACCGGCAAGCGGATTCGATGTTCCTTGACCCATCAGAAAGTCGCGCGGCGTATGGCACGCGGCGCAGTGTTCAAGCGAGTTGGTCAGGTAGGCGCCTCGATTTACCAGCGCGGACTGCGACGGATCAGCTACGAAGGGCTGTCGATGCAGATAGAACAGGTTCCAGATACCCAACGACGCACGGATATTGAACGGAAATTTCAACGCGGTCTGCGGCGCTGGCGTATCGACGGGTGCGACGCCTTGATGAAAATACGTGTAAAGCGCGTGAATATCGCTATCCGTCAGTCCGGCATAGTCGGAATAAGGCATTGCCGGATATAAATGGGCA
This sequence comes from uncultured Robbsia sp., assembly GCA_963922375.1. Taxonomy (GTDB): domain Bacteria; phylum Pseudomonadota; class Gammaproteobacteria; order Burkholderiales; family Burkholderiaceae; genus Robbsia. The sequence continues at coordinate 26,382 of CAWUJR010000008.1, read as the reverse complement.
CCATCGCGACGAATACCCTGGCGTAATGCACGTGCGAAATCCGCTTCCGTGTAGTCGCCGATGCCGCCCTTGGTGGAGGGCGTGATGTTCGTCGAGTAAATCGTTCCCATCGGCGAGGTCACCGGATAGCCCCCGGCAAACGGGCGACCGTGCTGTGCGGTATGGCAAGCGGCGCAATCGGCTGCGATCGCAAGATAGCGGCCTGACTGCATCACCGCCGATTCGCCACCGTTCGCAGCGACGTGACTGGCAGCCTGGGCAACTTCACGGGGGCCGTGATCGCTGCCTGTTGCCGTCGATGACGCTCCCTGGCTCCAAGCCAGAGAGGAGCCCAGTGACACCACCGCAAGCAGCGCCACGGCTTTGAAAGAGTGAAGTCGCATCTTTTATTGACTTGTATTGCGAGGCTAGCGGTGAGATCAAAGAGATCTTCTTATATGACAACCGGCATCTTATCTGATAACTGTTTTCTATAATGCACAAAATAGTGTTGCGTAAAACGGAATATATTGCGGAAAATTTGACGCATTATCAACTGATTAGGTCAAATTTCGCATCGAATGTGCGAGGGCATGCCAAATTGTTCTCCCGCTGCATATCGACGATCATTGATCGGTTGTCGTATGATTAGGGTGATACCCTATGGAGCCCCTCATGCCTCAGGATGACCTGCGCGAGCAGACCGAAAAAATCGACCAGGAACGCCGTGGTGCGTTGTTCACCGGAGCGAGTGCCGCTTTATTGGCATTGGTTCCGCTCGTTGGCAAAGCCGCCGAGCCGACGAGCGCTGCATCATCGGCCACGACGGCGAGCGCCGCCACGGCCGTTGATCGCAATGACGACGATAGGATCGTTCCGATCTATGATGAGCCCGGCCATCATGTTGTGATGCAAAACGGCGAAATGCGGGTCATGCGCGTGATGATCCGACCGGGCACGTCGACGCTGTGGCACGCGCAGAACCTCACGTTCGTGAATACGATTATCAGTGGCTCGCATACCGTCATCGCCCGAAAAGGGGAAGGTCCCGGCAAGCACGTCGAAATGGTCACGGGCACGGTGCGTTTCGGCGATTATCAGCGCAGCCCGATCGTTGACAAGGTCAGCAACGTCGGCGACACGCTGATCCATCAGATAGCGTTCGAGATTACCGCGCTCGAGCGTGGAAACTACGGCCCTTCGGACCGATCGCAGGCAAGTAACTTCAGCGTCGTGCTAGACAAGACGCGCGTGCGTGGCTGGCGCCTCAAGCTCGAACCGGGCGAGATAACACAGCCCTATCGTCAGGACGGTCCCGGCTTACGCGTGGTGCTTTCTGGTGCCCGCTTGATCGAAAAAAGTCCGGGCGAAATAGGCGAGCAGATCTCGCTTCGGCATGGCGACGCGATGTTCACGAAGCCGGGTTTGCGCACGATCACAAATGCGTCCGAAGAGCCGCTGGAATTGATGGAATACGAACTGCTCTGAGCGCTCGATCGCATAAATGGAGATGCCGAGATGACGTTCCATAGACAACTGCTGGGGCTGGGCGCGTTGGTCGTGGCATTCGGCGTCACCCCCATTGCAAGCGCTGCGCCTCCGGATCGCGTTGCCGCGGCTTTACATGTCGAGGTACAAAAGATCGGCCCCGCTGCGTTTACGGCATCCGATTACAAGCCGGGCGTGGTCCGTCACATCGTGTTGCTGCGTTTTCGCGACCACCTGGATCCGGCCAAACGGCAGTCCGTCATCGATCAATTTCTCGGCTTGCAACAAGCGGCGGTACGCGATGGCAAGCATTACATCGTATCGATCGAGACCGGACCGCAGATCAGTGGCGAAGGCGCAAGCCATGGGCTGGAACAGGCATTCATTCTGACCTTTGCCTCGCAGGGCGATCGGAACTACTTCATCGGCACACCGGTGGTGAACGACCCTCGTTACTACGAAGCCGCGCATGAGCAGTTCAAAAAGCGGTTGAAGCCGGTACTGGCAGAAAATGGCTTGGTCAGTTTCGACTTCCCGGTGGTCGCTAAAACGCCATAGTTTGGCGGCGGGCAGCGTCCTGGCAGTCGATCAGTCGAAGGCGACAAGCGGGACTATAATTGGACCGCTAGATTGCTAACTGTTGAGAGGCTGCCCATGACATCAAATGCATCGATGATTACCTTCAACCGCCCGGACGGCGGGCAAGCCGCCGGTTATCTTGCCAAACCGGCGAACCCGGTAGGGGCGCCTGCGATCGTCGTGATTCAGGAATGGTGGGGTTTGAACGATCAGATTCGCGGCGTGGCAGACCGGTTTGCCGAAGCCGGCTATATCGCGTTGGTCCCCGATCTGTTTAAGGGCAAACAAACCGTCGAGGAAGAAGAAGCGCATCACTTGATGGATGGTCTGGATTTCGGCGATGCGGTGTCGCAAGACATCCGCGGCGCAGTGACGTATCTCAAGACATTGGCGACGAAGGTTGGCGTCACCGGATTTTGCATGGGCGGTGCGTTGACCCTGCTGTCGTTGTCGCAACTGCCCGATGTCGCCGCCGGCACGGTCTGGTATGGATGTCCACCGCTCGACTACATCGATGCGTCAAAGATCAAGGTGCCTGTGCTCGCGCACTGGGGGACGCAGGACCAGTTCTTTCCGATCGCGACCGTCGACCAGCTCGAATCGAAGTTCAACGAAGCCGGTGTCGATTTCACGTTTCATCGCTACCTTGCCCATCATGCGTTCGCGAATGAAACGGCAGTGGGGCCCGGCCGGATAGAACACACGCAATACGACTCGGCGTGGGCGCAGATGGCATGGGACCGGACCTTGACGTTCTTTGGCAGGACACTGTGGTAATGCATCGCCCTTCGGTGAGTCGTTAATCTGGCCGCCCCGACAGCATTGCGCGTACGGGGCGGCTAGCCTGCTCTTAAACGACCAGTCGCTGTGCCAGATCGACTGCCGCCGCGCGCGCGGCTTGACGCGATCGGGTGTCGATGTCGGGTCCGTACAATGTCTTCTCGACGACGATGTTGTGGTGCTCTTGAATGCCGACCATCTGATACCACGCCGACAGATACGATTCTTGATGCTCCCCGAATTCGCCCGACGCCACACCTCGCGCAGCGATCGTGACGCCTTTGGTGCCGGTCAACAGACCTTGCAGTCCGCGCTCGTCGAATGAGAAAAGCAAGTCTTTTTGGCTGACGACATCGATCAGATGTTTGAGGCGATACGGAATACCGAAATTCCACATCGGCACGCTGAACACGATCACCTGCGCTTTACGGAAACGGTCCGCCAATGCGGTGATGGTGTGCCACACCTTGATTTCTTCGGTCGTCCGTTCGCGTCCCTCGAGGGCTGCGTATTTCGCCCCCAGTGCTTCGCTGTCGAATTCCGGTAGCGGCGTGTGCCATGTGTCAAGCGTATCCACGGTTCCTGCAGGATGCGCGGTGCGCCAGGCGTCGACAAATGCATCGGCAACTTCCATCGACGCAGATCGCGATCCTCTCGGCGAACCGATAATATGCAGCAGATGGGGTTTGGCGTCCGCGCTCGTGTGGGTTGGCGATTGCGATTGGGTTTTCGATTGCGTCTGATCCGATGGCGCTGTCACGCGTTCCTCCGCAATAAGATGAGGCTGCCGGCATTCGATCGAAGACTTTACCATGCGCCTGGCCGACATCCACCGCCGCCCTTATTCTCACCGCGCATATGTTTAGCCAATATGGATCGATGCAAAGCGGGACGCCGACGTTAGAATCCTGATCCCATCGGGACACGAATACGGATGTGAGGTCTTGTCGCGCAGCAGCACTGGACGATCTGCTCGTCTGACGATCTCACAACCTCACGTCCTCACGGTCCCGATGCCTATCGGTTGATCCATTCGGGGAAGACAAGCATGAAAATGATTCGTTCGGCATTGCTCTTGACGCTGCTGCATGCAGTGGCGACCACCGGCGTCTTCGCTGCCGACGACTTGACGCAGGTCAAATCGGCCGGCGTTTTCCGCATCGGCACCGAAGGCACCTACGCGCCGTTCACGTACCACGACGACTCCGGCAAGCTGACCGGCTTCGACGTGGACATCGGCACGGCGATCGCGCAGCGTCTGGGCGTGAAACCCCAATTCGTCGAGGGCAAGTGGGATGGCCTGATCGCGGGCCTGGACGTGAACCGCTACGACGCCGTGATCAACGAAGTGTCGATCACCGACGCGCGTAAAGCCAAATACGATTTCTCAACGCCGTATATCACTACCCATGCGGTATTGATCGTTCGATCCGACAACACCACAATCACATCGTTCGACGATTTGAAGGGGAAAAAATCGGCGAATACGCTGACCAGCAATTTCGGCAAACTGGCCGCCGCCCACGGTGCCGATGTCGTTCCGGTACAGGGTTTCAACGAATCGGTCGATCTGCTGACGTCGGGTCGTGTGGACGCGACCATCAACGACTCGCTATCTTATCTGGATTTCAAGAAGCATCGACCTGACGCGAAATTGAAAGTCGTCGCGACCGACACTTCGGGTAATACCGACGAATCCGGTGTACTGATCCGCAAGGGCAGCCCCGATCTCCAGGCCGCCATCGACAAGGCGCTCGCCGGTATCAAGGCCGACGGCACGTATGCGAAGATATCTGAAAAATACTTTGGCAAGGATGTGTCACAGTAAGCCGGGAGTCTGACGATGCCGTCGTGGTTGCCATTGATGGCGCATGCGTTATGGCCTTTGCTGTATGCGGGTCTGGTGTTCACGGTGCCGCTCACGCTGGCATCGTTTGCCATAGGGCTGTTGCTCGCATTCGGCGCAGCGTTGACCCGTCTCTTCGGACCGCGCTGGGCCGTTGGCGGGGTGCGTTTCTACATCTGGCTGTTCCGGGGTTCGCCGCTGCTGGTGCAGCTCTTCGTGATCTTCTATGGCCTGCCCAACGTCGGCATCGTACTCGATCCACTGACGGCGGCCATTCTCGGTTTTTCGCTGAATGTGGGCGCGTATAACGCGGAAATCATCCGCGGCGCCATCGAAGCCATTCCCGAAGGCCAGTGGGAGGCTGCGTATTCGATGAACATGACCCGCGCGCAGGCGCTGCGTCGGGTCGTTCTGCCGCAGGCTGCGCGCGTTGCGTTACCGGCGCTGTCGAATGCCTTCATCGCGCTGGTAAAGGACACGTCGCTTGCCGCCGTGCTGACAGTACCGGAAATATTCCAGGCGGCTCAACGGATCGCATCGGTCACCTATGAACCGTTGATTCTATACACAGAGGCGGCATTGATCTATTTGGTATTCAGTTCAGTCCTTTCGACGCTGCAAGCACGCCTTGAAGCTCGATACGGTAGGCACGTCACGTTCGCGGCAGGCAGGCGATGATCCGGCTTGACCGCATCGAAAAGTCGTTTTCAACACACCGTGTGCTTTCGGGCGTGACGCTGACGTTGGAGGCCGGTAGCGTGACTGCACTGATCGGTCCGTCCGGCAGTGGGAAAAGTACGTTGTTACGTTGTGTGAATCTGCTGGAAACACCGGATGCGGGGACTTTGCGTGTCGGCGATGCCGAAATCGCATTCGGTCAGGGGCGCGTGGCCGCGGCGGAGGTCGCCAGCGTGCGGCGTTTGACCGGCATGGTGTTTCAGAGCTTCCAGTTGTTTCCGCATTTGACGGTTTTACAAAATGTGATGGAGGGACTGGTCACCGTCCAGAAATGGACGCCTGAGCGTGCGAGGGAACGGGCAATGGCGCTGCTCTCGAAGGTTGGTATTGCGCACAAGGCGGACGTATGGCCTGCGACGCTATCGGGGGGGCAACAGCAGCGCGTGGCCATTGCCCGCGCGCTGGCACCGTCGCCACAGGTGCTTTTATGCGATGAGCCTACGTCGGCGCTGGATCCGGAACTGTCGGCGGAAGTGGTCGAGGTACTGAAGCAACTCGCGCTCGAAGGCACGACCATGTTGATGGCCACGCACGATCTGCGTCTCGCCGCTTCGATTGCGCATGATGCGGTGTTTCTCAAAGAAGGCAGCGTGATCGAAGCGGGTCCGTCGCGCGAGATGTTCTCCCGCCCACGCGATCCACAGACGGCGCGGTTCATCTCGACGCTGACCGACGGCTTACCAACGTTCGCGACGTCGGCGCCGTCGCCGACGCTCACATCGACCACCGATGCGGTGCGCTGACCTCAAGGAGGCGGGTACGGCGGCTGCGGCGGCGTTCATGGGGGCAAGCAAGCAATCAACGTTGCCGCTTCGGGCCGCTGGCAAGACACGATTGCCGACGCAGCATCGGCAACTCAGACCGTCGCCTGGGCTGTGCCCGATTGCGGGGCCACCGCCGAGATCAATTCGATAAATTTCTGCACCACGGTTCCCTGGTGCCCGCTTCGCCATACGAGACCGACATCCCAGCGCGCGCTGCGATCCTCTATCGGCAGGCAGATCACGTCATCCCCGGGCGTGCGCAGCGCCGACTCATGCATGACAGACACGCCCACCCCCGCGCCGCCCAGAGACAGAATTGTCAAAGATTCGTTCGCATGTTGCACGACTTTCGGTTGAAAGTGATGCAACGCGCACAGTCGCATGATGTGGTCGTGCAGTCCCGGTGCCCGTTCACGATGCAGCAGCAGAAACGGGAGATCACGTAACGCCTCCACATCAAAGTGCATGATCTTGTCCTGCAGGCTCCTTGGGATCACCAGCGCCAGGCGGTCGGACAGGATGCGTCGATGCGACAGGCCGGGCAGCGCCGGCAAGCGAACGAAGCCTATCTGCAAACTCCCCTGGATCAACTGTTGCATCTGTGCCGCGGATGATAGGTCATGTAGCGACACATCGACATCCGGATATTGAAGTCGAAATCGCGGTAGTACCTGGGAAAGCAGTCCCACTGTCGAAAAACTGAAGCCGATCGCGATGTGTCCTACCTCGCCACGGGCAGCCCGCTGCACCCGACTCACCATCTCCGTCGTCTGACCCAGCAGCACGTGCGCTTCGTCGAGTAGCAGACGACCCACGTCGGTCAACTGGGTGCCATGCCTGCTCCGCACGAAGAGGGGCGCACCCAGATGGACTTCGAGCCGTTTGATCTGTTTCGTCAGTGCAGGCTGAGACAGATGCAGTTGTCTGGATGCCTCGCCAAAATGGAGCGACTCCGCCAGTGCGACGAACGATTTGAGAAGAAGCAGATTCATTATGAAAGGTTATCACCGAACTGTCGATATGTCATTTGACCGCTGCGATGACACATGTTTCAATGCGTCCGAATCGCGGGGTTGACGATCAGCATTCGAAAGGTCCAGTAGAAAAGGTACTTTTCCATATGAAATATTCAAGAATGCTTATCGTCATTTAGTAATGAACATAAATGATATAGCCGACGGTTGACCCGTTGGCGCTTCCAGAATATCGACAAGATGAATATCGAGACAACGAAAGCCGGTGAACCATCTGCCCGCCAGTGGCGATGCGCGATGCGCAGAAATGCGATGTCGCTGGCTGTCACGGCCGCGTTATCGAGTTCGCTGGGGATGCCGTACGCGTGGGCGAAAACGCCAGGCGATGCGACCGATGCAAGCGCAGAATCGCCGACAACGGCAAGCGCTGCGGCAGGGACGACAAGCAAGTCAACGGCATCTGCATCAGCGACGGACGTCACATTGCCCACGGTCAGTGTGAGTGGGCATCGTGTCGACGGTTATCGAGCGACCCGTGCGTCGGTCGCCGGCTTTGCTGGCGCCGGTTCGGCATCGCTGCTCGATACGCCGGCATCGGTCACTGTCGTGACGCGATCGCAACTTGACGATCAGCATGCAAAGTTGCTCAGCGATGTGGCCCGAAACGACGCGTCGGTCGGCGACGACTATGCACCGGTTGGCTTCTACGAAGACTTCAACATTCGCGGGTTCCCGATCGATTTGGCGAGTTCGATCAAAATCAATGGGCTGACCGTCACCGGTGAACAGAACTTCGGATTGGAGAACAAGGAGCAAGTGGAAATCCTGAAGGGCCTCGCCGGCATCGAGAGCGGCGTGGTATCGCCCGGCGGCATTATCAATTTCGTGACGAAGCGGCCGATCAATATCAGCAGCGTGACCACCGAAGTCGACAGCCGCGGCGGCACGTCTGCGTCGGTCGATATGGGCCGTCGATTCGGCGATCAGGATCAGTTCGGCATACGCGTGAATGCCGCGCGGGAGAACATCCATTCCTACGTCGACGGCGCGGACGGGCATCGAACGTTCGGCTCGATCGCCGCCGACTGGAACCTCACGCCGAGGGCAAGTTTGCAGTTGGACGCCGAGTATCAGAATCGAATTCAACGATCGGTATCCGGTTATCAACTGCTCGGTGGAACGGTGGTCCCGGCGGATGCGTCCACCTCGAAGCTATTAGGTGTGCAGCCGTGGGCGAAGCCTGTCACAGCGAACGCGCTGAATTTGAACGGACGCTTCGACTATCGTTTTAACGAGACTTGGAAGGCGTCGATTGCGGCCAGCCGCAGTCATTCAATGCTCGATGACAATGTGGCCTTTGCATACGGATGCGGGTATTCGCCGAGCTGCGGGACCGGCGGCAGCTCGCCGTACTTCTTCAGCAAGAGTGGCGATTTCGACGTGTACGACTATCGTAGCCCAGGCGAATACCGTCGCAACGATGACGAACAAGCCGAGTTGAGCGGAAGGTTCAACACAGGTCCGGTAGAACATCAAGTGACAGTCGGCGTCGACGTGCAGCGTCGTGTCGTGCATCAAGCCGACGCGGTGTACGACTACGTGGGAACGGAAAACATCTATGGTCCGGATGTCGTGTTCTCGCCATCGAGCAATACGGCCGGACCGTCTTATCCGACGCTAGACTCCTGGCAGTACGGACTGTTCGCGACAGACAAGATCGTGTTCAGCAAACACTGGCAGTTGCTGGCCGGCGGCCGCGAGGTATGGCTGAGGCAGCGCAGTTGGACCGAAATGGATACAGCCGCATTACGTACGGACCGTACGACCTTTTTGCCCGACGTCGCCCTGGTATACAAGCCGATCGAGCCAGTGTCGCTGTATGCGTCGTATAGCAAGGCCTTATCGCTTGGCGATCAAGCCCCGGCGCGTGCTGACAACGCGTACACGTTTCTGCCGCCTCAGCTCTCCCGGCAGGTCGAAGCGGGCGCTAAATATGATTGGAGCGATAGCCTGAGCTTGACCGCTGCGCTATTTTCGATCAGTAAGCCATTCGAATATGCACAACCCGACGCGACTGGCAGTAGCTATAACTTCGTCTCGCAAGGCAACGAGCGCCATCGTGGCATCGAGTTGAGCGCGTCCGGGAAACTGACGCAGCGTGTATCGCTGACGGCCAGCTTGATGGGCATCCAGGCGCGTGCTTCCGGAACCGGGACTGCTGCCTACGAAGGACATCAGGTCATCAATGTGCCGCGGTTGCGCGCAGCGCTATACGCCGCTTATGCGGTACCGGGGCTGAGCGGACTGAGCTTGCAGGGTGGTGTCGATTACAGCGGCAGCAAGACGGCAAACGAAGAGGGTACGACGAATGTGCCTTCGTATTTCGTGTTCAACCTTGGAGCCCGATATACGACGAAGATCGGCGGCCACAAGGCGACGATTCGACTCTCCGTCGACAATCTCTTTAACAAATATTACTGGCAAGACAGTGGCGAGTCGCAAGGCGATGCTTATTTGTTCCTGGGTGCACCGCGGACGGCGACGCTGTCGCTGACCTACGACTTTTGACGAATACGATGAGATGGCGACTGGAGGCCCGAATATGAAGACGATCAGTGTCATGCTGGAATACTTTCACCCCTGGACCAATGCTGCCGGGTTCTACGTTGCGCGTGAGAACGGCGCGTATGAAAAGGCCGGCATCGATCTGGAGATTGTCGTTCCCGATCCGCATCGTGGCGATGCGCTTGCCCATCTCGCGCGACGCGATGTCGATTTCGGCGTCTTTCCGAGCAATCGGCTCTTCGTTCAGCGTGAATTGGGCCAACCGTTGATCGGCGTTGCGGCGATCAATCATCGCGCGTTGGAGGTTATTCAGACAATTCGATCTACAGGGATCCGGCGACCGCGCGATCTCGCCGGTCGACGTCTCGCGTTGAACCCGACGCCCCGCGGGCTGGCGATGGTCAGACATTTGGTGGCTACCGACGGCGGCGATCCCGACCAGGTGAAAATCGTCGATAGCGGCGTGCGCGAGTGGCCACCCGAGTGGTTTGTCGAGGGTGACGCCGACGCATCGTTCGGGAGTTATTGGGCATGGGATACGTTGATTGCATCGAAAGTGCCGGACGCCGAACGCCTGATCTGGCCGGTCGACGAGGTGGGCGCGCCGCGCTATCACAGCTATCTGCTTGGCACACACGAAGCGACGGTGGCAAGTGACCCAGATCTGGTCAGGCGCTTCCTGGCCGCAACGCGCGACGGCTATTTGAGCGCCGTGCGAAATCCGCAAAAAGCGCTCGCGATCTTTGAGCGTGTGATCCCGTATTTCCCGCCTAGTCTGCTGGAACGTTCACTGCCGTTGATCGCCGCCACCTGGACGCATGACGGCGAATGGGGCATACAACGGCCAGAATTGCTCGATTCCTATGCACAGTGGCTTGCGAAGCATGGGGTGTTGGCGGGTGCGGAAAACGCATCCAGCGCCTATACCAATGCGTTTTTGTCCGAGCGAGCCGTTTGAGTCAAGTTCGGTTGATCCCGCCGGGTCGATCTCCGGCGAATAGCGCTGGTCGAACCTGAAATGAGGTGATTGCATGTCGTTTCTCGAAATCATAGGTGTTGTCGTCAGTGCCGCTGCCATCTGGCTGACCGCGCGTCGCAGGATGGCGTGTTGGCCGGTGGGGCTTATGTCTGTGGCGCTGTACGGCTGGATTTTCTACGACGCGAAACTGTATTCGGATTTTCTATTGCAAGGCGCATTTGCGGTGGCGCAGGTCTATGGCTGGTGGCACTGGCGTCAAGCAGCCGTCGGCGACAACGCGCCACGCGCGGACATCCGAATCGTAAAACCATCGACGCAGCGGTTATTGCTTGGTCTGGTGTTAGGGGGGGTGGGCGGCACCGCATTGGGCGCGATCATGGCTGCCAAAACGGACGCCGCGTTGCCCTATATGGATGCGTGGTTGGCGTCGTTTAGCCTGGTTGCCCAGTATTGGACCGCACGTCGCTATCTCGCGAACTGGGCGCTGTGGAGTGTGGTGAACGCCGTCTATGTCGGGATGTTCGCATTCAAGCACCTTTATCCGACTGCCGGCTTATATCTGCTGTTCCTTGTGCTGGGCGTGATCGGGTGGCGCGACTGGCGGAGCGCGGAGGCTGAGAGCGCGGGGCAAACAAAAGCGCAAGACGGCGCGCGGACGGACCGGCGCGATGATGCGCACGCTGCATCGGCACCTGTCGACTATCCGCCTTCTTACCAAAAAGAGGCGATCAAATGAGCCAGACTGAATCGATTATTGCGCAAAACCGTACATCGGATTCGTCTGCTTCGTTTGTATTGACCGAAGCGCCGCCCCAGTTCGGTGTCAGCGGCGAGAAAGCCGATCGCGATTGGCCGTTGATCACCGTGTCAGAGCTAGCGGCGGTACTCGCCGCTTACGGCGAGCGGGTCGATGCCGATCCGATATCCTGGCACAGCCCGCGTCCATTTTCCGCTGCAGTCCTCGCGCGCACACGCGAGGGCGAAGTCCGTTTCGTCAAACGCCATCACATCCGGCTCAGAGACGTCGAAGGCCTGCATGAGGAACATCGGTTTATCGCCCATTTGCGTTCTCGTGGGGTCGCCGTGGCTGACGTATTGCGAACCATCGATGGGCCCAGCGCGTTGACGCGCGGTGAATGGACGTATGAAGTACATCGCGTCGCACCGGGTGTGGACGCCTATTGCGGTGCGATGTCATGGACGCCGTTTCGGTGGACGGCTCATGCGTTTGCGGCAGGCCAGGCACTTGCACGGCTGCACCGGGGCGCAGCAGATTATGCCGCTTCTGCCCGGCGGGTGCGTCCGCTGATCTCGAGCTACCGGGTGATAGGGCGTGTCGATCTTATGACGGCGCTTGACGAATGGGTGATCGCGCAGCCCTGGCTTCACGACGCGCTAAACGCCCGCGAATGGCAATCCGACATCGCGACCTTCATCGCGCCGCATCACGCGCGGCTCCAGCCGTTCCTCGCTCAATTGCCGTCTTTGTGGACCCACGGCGACTGGCACGCGTCCAATTTGCTGTGGACGGGCACTGAATCCGACGCGACGGTTCAGACCGTATTGGACTTTGGCCTGTCGGATCGCACCTGCGCCGTCTACGATCTGGCATTGGCAATCGAGCGTAACGTCGTAGAATGGTTGGCGCCGGAGCCGGAGCGTCGCATCCATTTGGATCATGTCGATGCGTTGATCGCTGGCTACACGTCGGTGCTGTCACTCGGCCGCCAGGATCTGCGTGCATTGGCGGCTTTGCTACCCATTGTCCATACCGAATTTGCGCTGTCGGAGGTCGGTTACTTCGATACGTTTTTACAGTCTTCAGAGACCGCAAGCATCGCCTACGACGGTTATCTGCTCGACCATGCACGCTGGTTGACGTCGGGTCGCGGCGCCGAGCTGATCGAACACCTGAGTGAACGCGCGAGCGGCAAACTACCTTCATGAGGCGTGGGCATGCGTGAATATGTGGAATCGTATTTGATCGAGCCCGTCGAGTTGGCTCGGAGACTTGGGCAACCCGACCTTGTGGTGCTCGACGCGCATGTGTTCCTCCCGTCGCCGCGCTTTGACGGGGATTATCGCGTCGAGCGTGGCGACGACGCGTGGCAGGCGAACCGTATCCCCGGATCCCGACACGCGGATCTGGTGGATGCGCTGTCTGATCGGCAAGCGGCATGGAGCTTTATGCGACCGACACCGGAGATCCTGACGGACGCCGTTGCCGCACTTGGCGTAGAAACGGATTCGCACGTCGTCGTGTATGACCGTGCAGACGGATTCTGGGCCGCGCGATTGTGGTGGATGCTGCGTTCGATCGGCATCGAAGCGCAGGTGCTGAACGGCGGCTGGCAAGCATGGGAAGCGGCGCACCTGCCTCAGCAGCACGGACCGGACGATCGCAACGCCGTCGTTCCGTCGTGCCTGCCGCTACGTCCAGTCAAGGGCTTGTGGGCAGATCGTCCGGACGTCGAGCGTGTATTGCATGGAGAAGACGCGCGCACCCTCGTCTGTGCACTGTCCGCGAGCGTATTTGCCGGTCAGACGGCGAGTCGCTACGCGCGTCGGGGCCACATCCCGGGCAGCGTCAATTTACCGGCACGGTCGCTGGTCGACACGACCGGACGCTATCTACCGCTACCAGCGCTGCGCGAAGCGTTGGCGCCCTTGCTCGACGCGTCGCCCCCGTCTCTCTTATTGTATTGCGGTGGCGGCATATCGGCGACGGTCAATGCGCTCGCGCTCACACTGATCGCGCAGCACGATCCGCGTGCGCGCCGCGAGATCAGTGTGTATGACGGTTCGCTGCAGGAGTGGGCGGCCGATCCGACGCTACCATTGGATACGCTTCGATGAAAAAACGCATCCGGCTGAACGGATTCAAACAATCTACCGTCAGTCAGTCTGCGGTCGGGCTCTGGCAACATCCCGACAGTCAGGCACATCGTTACACAGATCTCGATTATTGGATGCAGACTGCTCGGACGTTGGAGCGTGGCAAGTTCGATGGGCTGTTCATCGCCGATGCATTGGGGCCGCTTGATGTGTATCAGGGCAGCATCGATGCAACGCTGCGGCACGGCGTCCAAACCCCGAGTGACGATCCATTGCTGACGATATCGGCGATGGCGGCGGTGACACAAAGGCTCGGTTTCGCGGTGACGGTCTCGACCGCCTACGAACAGCCGTATTTGCTCGCGCGGAAGTTGACAACACTGGACCATCTCACGAAAGGGCGCATAGGTTGGAACATCGTCAACTCTGCATTGCAGAGCGCAGCACGTAATTGCGGGCTGTCTGCGCAATTACCGCACGACGAACGCTATGAGCAAGCAGAAGAATTCATGAGTGTCGTCTATAAGCTATGGGAGCGCAGCTGGGAGGACGATGCGGTGGTACGAGACCGAGCGCGCGGTATTTACATCGATACGACGAAGGTACATCACGTCGCTCATCACGGGCGCTACTACCGTGTACCGGACGTGTTTCTCTGCGAGCCCTCCTTACAACGTACCCCCGCGCTGTTTCAGGCGGGAACGTCCAGCCGCGGCCGAGCATTTGCCGCTACGCATGCGGAGGGGATTTTCATCAGTGCACGTGAACCGGCGATGGCACGACGCCAGGTAGACGATATCAAGAAGCGCGCTGCGGCCTCCGGACGCAATCCGAGCAGCCTGCGGTTCTTCGGTCACGTGACCGTGGTGACGGCGAGCACCGACGCGGATGCACGGGCCAAACACACGGACTATCTGCGATATCTCAGCGCTGAGGGGAACCTTGCCAGGCATAGCGCATTGATCCAGCTCGACCTGGCCACGCTCGATCCGGATGAGCCGCTGGAGTACGTGAAAACCGAGGGTATTCGAAGTGTCCTCGCGTCCTTCACAAAGGCCGATCCGTCACGGAAATGGACGGTACGGCAGATGGGCGAATATCTGGCAACGTCGATGGGCGGCGCAACGCTGGTTGGCGCGCCGCAGACGGTGGCCGACCAGCTGGAGCATTGGATGGAAGCCGCCGATCTGGATGGATTCAATGTCACCGATCCGATGCCACTGCAAAGCTATGACGAGTTCATCGATCTGGTACGACCGGAGCTGCTCAAACGCGGGCGGGTTTGGGAGGACTATGAGGGAAGAACATTGCGCGAGTATCTGTCAGGGACGCCGCGTGTTGCCGCCGATCATCCGGCAGCGCGGGTGTGATTTCCCCGCTTCACAGACGTGGAGTAACACCGTGCCCGCTCGAACACGAGCGCATATGGAGCGCCCTACGCAAGCTTGCCGCTTGCCCGAGCGGGTATGAAAGGCGTCGCTCATTGTGCCAATTGTCAGCGCAGAACCGGTTGCGTCGCACCGTGCGGCAACGCCCACACACCGGTAGCACTGAAATCCCGGGTGGGCCCGAAGCTCGATGCCTGCACCATTTGCGCGGCGCTGAGGCCGATGGCGGCGGAAAGGCGTGTCGTCGGCGATTGCTTGGTTCACACCGGTCGCATTGAGGTTCCAGAAGACGCTCGAACCGATGGTTCCCGGGTTGTACACTGCAATCCCGCCCAACAGAATATAGGCCTGCACCGGGCCGCGGGCATACGACTAGATGATCGTGCCGCTGTTCACGCCGACAAGTCCGCCAATGGGCGTGGTGATGTCACCGCCCGAATTACCGTTCGAATAGGAGTGCAATTTCAGCCCATTATTGTCGGAGACCAGCAGCCGACGAATGGACCAGATATTTCGTTAGACCATCGATACGATGCCCCATGCCGTCTAAGCCGGGTACATAGGTACCGGATAAATCGTAAAGTGCACTGACGGTGCCCATGCTGCTCGACCAGTCGATCCGAGCGCGATTCAGGACGCCACCGGCGTTATGGATACCGGCGGCATCGTAGCGTAAGCTTGCCTTTGCCGACGTTCGCCAACGTCACGCCGGGGGAGATCACTACATCTCGGTTGCCGTTTGCTTCGAGCGATGCCGTTCCGTTCCAGCCGAGATTGACGATGCCGCCGCTGCCTGTTCCGGTAAATCGGAGATTGTCACCGCTCATGAAAGCGGCATTATCGACGTCCAATGTCGATCCGACGAATCAACCGCTGCTGCTGATCGCTCCGTGGGCACCCACGACAATGCCTCTGCGGTGCGAAAAACCACGGAAAGTGTGCAGAGATGACGGCATGACTCCTCCTGCCTCTCAAAGCGATAAAGACACGATCACGCGTGTGGAAAGACGCCCCGACGCCCGGACTGACCGCTCGCACATGCCGAGGGCGTGATCTTGTCGGCCTGTGCTTCTCGTCATCTTTCCTGTTTCTGACAGAGGGTAGGCGATATTTTGCGCCCGCGCGGTGCGGCGCGCGCTGAAAATACTTATCGATGCCACTTAAAGGAGAGGAAGTAAAAAAATAAAAACTGGGCTAGGCAGAGGTTGACAAAGCGTCACCAGTTTCGAGCGGGAGCGAGGAATGGTTGTCGCGGCAAGTGAATTTTTTGAGCGAACTGCTGATCGATAAATATTTATAACATGCGTGAGCAACGTTACTCGTCGAAATTAGTCTATTCTGTATTGGCAGTCGAATTGGCGTGAGAGACAGACGTGGTACGCCGTTATCCGTCATGCAGATCAAACACGTCGTCTCATCGTCATAGTCTGCTGTATGCAGGAGGCCTTATGTCAAGTCGGACCCCGTCGTCAGGACGGTCACATGTTGTCGTTTTTCCCAATACTAGACCAGGTTATCCTTTTGCCGCACCGCTCTGCATTGGATTTCGCCCGGTCCCCTTTGCGCTTCTCGCGTTGGGTATGGCGATTGCCGGCATCTTGCCGAACGCCGAGGCAGCCACGTTGCCTCAAGGCGGCGCTTTTGTCGCTGGTGCAGGACAGATCGGTTCATCGGTATCGGGTTTGAATATATCTCAGTCTACGTCGCGCGGCATTATCGACTGGAAAAGTTTTTCGATCGGTGCTGGACAAGCGGTTTCAATCAGCAATGGGGCGGGCGCGACGCTGAATAGGGTCACCGGGGGCAGTCTCTCATCGATCGAGGGGCAATTGAAGGCGACTGGCAGTGTGTACTTGATCAATCCGCAAGGGATCGTGATCGGTTCGCATGGCACCGTGTCGACCGGCGGTCGCTTCGTCGCCTCCACGTTGGACACGAGCAATAGCGCGTTTATGGGCGGCGGAAACTTGACGTTGACTGGTTTGGGCAGCGGCTGTGTCGTCAATCTCGGCACGGTCAGTTCGAGTGGCGGGGATGTGTTCCTCATTTCGCGTAAATTCGTGGGCAACATGGGCAGCATCCAGGCGGCGAAGGGCACGGCGGAGCTCAACGTGGGGTCGAACATATTGCTGCAGGATTCGAGTACCGGACAGCAAGTGTTCGTTGACGCGGGCACCAAGGGGACTGTGGTCAATGCAGGCGCGATTCACGCTGCGCAGATCAGTCTGCAGGCCGCCGACGGCAATATTTACGCACTGGCGGCCAAAAACAGCGCATTGCGCGCCATCGGCACCGCGACGCGTGACGGCCAATTGTGGCTCGTCGCCGATACGGGTGCGGTGCACGCACAAGGTGTGCTGGCAGCACGCGATCTGAACGGCTCGGGTGGGACCGTCACGACCCATGCCAAGACGCTCGACGTGGGCGCGGCGACCGTGACGGCAGCCCAGTGGACGCTTGATACGCCCGGTTTGACGATTACCTCGACTATTGCGTCCGGGCTGACGCGAAGCCTTGGTAGTGGCACATCGGTGAATGTGAACGCGACCGGTAGCACCGCAGGTACCGGAAATATCGCCGTGGATGCGTCGATCAATTGGACCGGCAACGCGTCGCTAACGCTCGGCGCAATGAACAATGTGACGGTCGCATCGGGCGCGACGCTCTCGAACAGCGGGAGCGGGAACCTGACGCTGCGTGCCGATGCGAACAGCGCAGATACCGGCGGCGGCGTCGTCAATCACGGTGTGATCGATTGGTCCCACAGCACAGGGCGGGTGAATGCGCTGTACGACATGAGCGGTAGTTATACGCGCGGCACGGTGAAATCGAATGCGAGTTGGCGCGCTCCCGCGTATAGCGGCTTGGTGACCCAATTCACTGCATACCAGTTGGTCAACTCTTTTGACGATCTTGAGAACATATCGTCGGACCTGACCGGAAACTATGCGCTGGGTAAAGACATCTCACTGAGCGGCAGCATCTTCTCGCCGATCGGCGACGCCACGTCGACCGCTTTCAGTGGACAGTTCGACGGCATGGGACACACCATCGATGGCACGCGCTTTATCCCGGAAAGCGCTTCATCGCCTTATGAGGGGATGTTTTATGCGATCGGATCGACAGGCGTCGTGCGCAATGTCAACCTGACGAACGCCAACATCAACCTTTTCCTTTCAGACTTTGGCGGCGGAATAGGCTTGCTTGCCGGTCTCAATGCCGGGCTGATTACCCACGTCACCACAGCCGGATCGATTTATGCCACCACCTTTGGAAGCGGTGGTGCCGGTGGCATTGTCGCGATTAACAATGGCACCATCGAGCAGTCATCCAGCACGGCGTATATCAGCGCCTATAACTACGACGGCGGCCTCGTCGGAACGAATAACGGGCTGATTCTGCAGTCGTTTTCGAATGGCACGGTCGCCGGCGACACACACGCGCTGTCGGGCGGGATCGCGGGCATCAACACCGGCACGATCACGCAATCGTACGCGGAAGGTAGCCTGGGCGCGTATGCCGGAGGAGGATTGGTCTATGCCAATACCGGAAAAATCTCCGAATCGTACGTGACCGGCAGCTTTTTCGATCAAGGGTACGGCGGGGCTGCTGGTGGCATTGCACAGACCAACACTGGCACCATCGCCTCCAATGTATTCTGGAACACGGATGTCACTGGCGTGACGGATAGTTTGGGAAGCTTCCAGGATTCGCCCGCCGTGGGCTTAAGCGCCGCGCGAATGAGCCAGGCGGCCAGCTTCGGTCCCACTTGGGATTTCAGTGCGACGGGTGCATGGGCGATGCCGGCCGGGGCGAGCGCCCCGGTGCTACGATGGCAGCTGACCGAATGAGTCGCGATACCTGTTTGCCCTGGCCACGGTCAAGCCGCATGGACAGTGCGCGCTCAGTGCACCGAGCGCGGCGCGAACAGGTCGATCGATGGCTCGAGATCGCGTGGGCCGATCAATTCGAGGATCTTCGGATCTGTGATGAAATCGGCCGCCGACGTAGCGGCCAGAATCGCGGCGGGCGATTGCGGACGTGCGATCGCATAACCTTGCACATAGTCGACTCTCATGCTCTGCAACAGTTCCAGGGTGGCCGCATCTTCCACCCACTCGGCCACACTTTGCATACCCAGGTTGCGGGCCAGTCCCACGACCGCTTCGACGATAGCGCCGTTGGCCGACAGTTCGTGAATGTTTCGCACAAAACCGCCATCGATCTTCAGCGCATCCGCCGGCAAATCCCGAAGGTAAGCGAACGACGTGTAGCCGGCACCGAAGTCGTCCAGTGCGATTTTCGCGCCCAGACGCTGGACGTTGTCGACCAGGCGCCGTGTGTTGTCCAGGTCGTGCAACGCCACGCCCTCGGTAATCTCGATACACAGCAAGTGAACGACGTGGCGATAACGCAGCAGCAATGCGTCCAGATCCGCGACAAAATGTTCATCGTTCAGCGATGCCCCGCTGACGTTGACCGAAACGAAGGCGGTGTGCGTCAGATGGCGTTGATTGGCGTCAATCCAGGTGAGGGTGGTCTCCAGCACCCACTTGTCCAGCGCCGAAATCGTTCCGTTTGCCTCGGCCGCTGCGATGACCCTGACCGGCGAAATGACCCCGCCGCCATCCGGATCGCGCATGCGCAGCAGCACCTCGAAGTCAAGCGCGTCGTACGGTGCCCGCATCGACATGATCGGTTGCATTTCAAGGAACAGCCACTCGGTCGGCAAGTCGCCGCTGAAGCGCTCGATCAGTGTCAATTCCCGCGCGCGTTCACCGAACATCGGCGCGTCGCCCGCGTAGACGACGACCCGCCCATTGCCGTTGCGCTTTGCCTGCCGGCATGCGCTGTCCGCGGCAGAAATCGCTTCGTCCGGTTCCAGGCGCCCCGGTGCTTCGATCAGGCCCAGCGACGCCCGGACGTGAAATGCGCGATGCCCGATCCGAAAAAGCGCTTGATCGATGTTATCGATCATTGCCTGCGCGGCCTCAGCTGCTTGAGAAATCGACATATCGTAAAACAGGATCACGAATTCATCGCCGCCGATGCGGCCGATTTTTTTCGTCGATCCGGGGCTGGACTCGATGCGCGTGCAGACTTGTTTTAGCAAGCCGTCGCCGATGTGATGGCCAAACAGGTCATTGATCAGTTTGAACCGGTCAAGGTCGAGATAGCCGATGATCAGGGCGGCGGCGTTGGTCGGGCTTGCGGGGGTATCGGCACGCGCGCTCATCGCGTGAGGAGAGGCGGCGGTGCCATGCTTTGCGATCCTTTCCGCAAAAAACTTGTCGATGCCGCGACGATTCAGTGCGCCGGTCAGTGGATCGTGGTCCGCCAGGAAATTCAATGTCTCGGTGGCTTGGTTACGCTCGGTCGTGTCCTGCACCGAACCTTCCAACTGCGTGCCGGCATGGGCGACCTTGATCAGATAATAGCGCCGCGACGGTAGATCCGCCGTTAGCGCATCAGCGAGCGGCACACTGCCTTCATCTTCACCTTTGCTGCCGGTCTTGTCCCCGGGTTCATCACTGGGAGTCGAAAGGGAGGCCTGTCGGGGGGACGTGATTGCACGCGACAGCTCGATCTCCGCTTCACCTTTCTCCAATGCGAGTCGGAACACCTCGCGCCAACTGTCGACCTCGAAATAGTCGTCCCAATGCCCGGCTTTGGTCAGCGGCATGTTCAGCATCGCTTTCAACGCAGGATTGCTGCGAATGAAGCGACCGTCCGTGCCGAGTGTGAAGAGGCCGATTGGCGTGGCCTCATACGCGTGACGGAGTTCGGCCTCGGCTTGCACCCGTTTAGCGCGCTCCGCGCGTATTTGCTCTGCAATGGCGAGCGCCGCCATCAGGCTGGACACGAGCGCTGCGGTCACGCTATTGAGCGCAGGAATCAGCAGACGCGCTTTGAAGATCGCGGTGACCACTTCGGACAGGCTCGCGAGTAATGCGACGCCTAGCGCGGCGCTATACCAGAGCGCAGTGCGTGATGGCACCACTTTCAGTAGCCTGACCAACAGAAAGGCGACCACTGCGATGCCAAAACTCACGATGGCCCACATCAATGGCAAGTACAGCGGTACCGGCAAAACGATCGATGCCACCAGCAACACCGGTCCCAGATACATGACCGCGCGAAACAGTCGCGGGAAGCCGACCAGCGTCAGATCCGACCTAAACAATGCCTGGAAGAGGGTTCCGGTCAATATGTAATACACGGGAACCGTGATCTTACGCACCAACGAGATCCACCCGATCGGAATCGGATAGCCGAGCCATTGATCGTCCCAGCCCATGGAAATGGCGCCGAGACGTAAATTGCCGAACAGCCAAGCGGCAAACAGCACATAGACCCAGTCGCGATTGACGAGCGCGGTGATCAAAACGAACACGGCTAAGGTCGCCAGGCCGCCTTCCAACAGTCCTGAGCGACGATAGAAGGTGTCGTTACTCCGTTTCAGTGCTTCAGCGGACGTTTGCAAGGCGCTCAATACCGCGGGGCCGCTAAAGACGGTGCGGCAGATCACCGCGGCGATGCCCGATGTGTTCAAAGCGATGCCACTGCCGGACCGACTCAGCGCGCCGAATGCCGCGCGGTCCGGTGAGACGCCCCCGATCGGAGCCAGCGTTGCGGCATCGAAGCAGGTAATCTGTTGGATGTGCCGAGACGGGAGCACGATCACGGTGTCGGCTGAGACCTGCGCATTGCGCTGTGCGATCGAAGGCAATTCAACGGATTGGGACCCGGTCTGTCCCTGCGAGTCGAACGCAAACCAGACCGGTCGCTCGCTAAGATGGGTGTTGTACGCTGCTTGCAATGGCTGGGATGCCAGCGCCCCCGCGGCGCGGGCTGCGTCCCAATGTTCGGACGGGTCGCTCACGACGCGAATCGGTAGCGGCGAGTCCGGCGCGAGGTGCGACTCGCTTGTTGGATACAGCAGGACGAGCACTGTCAGGATGCCGATGGCGAGCGGCACCGCATAATAAGAAAAAAGAAAAGAAAATGCCTCGATAGATAGCCTGGAAAAAGACTCGTTCCAGTTTTGCGCCCCGTCAAACCGTTTCATTCAGCAAAGTCCATCAAGGTATCCGTCGCGGGTTGGCCCCTGGCAATCAGCGGCCGAGGAACTGCACCCCGTCTGCCTTTCCGGCGCAGACGGGATTACTACATACTTCAGATTAATTTAATTTACCGGTACTTTACATGCGGAAAGCATGCGCGCCAACTGCGTCGTCAGCGCGCAGATATTTATTTTCCGATTGCGCGCGCATATTCACCGCCTGTCGTTCCACTTTAGACAAATTCAATGGGTGGTGTCTGCCATACTACTCGATCCACCTGTACCGTGCCCCAGGGTCTCCCGCAGCGTCTGATTCGCATTCGCCCACGTCAATCGGGGTGCTGCGTCCAGGTCGATATCGGGGTGGTGCGTGGATATCATGAATGCATGCAGCGGATGTCCGCTTTCGCGCCACCGCTGTTCTGCATTCGCCACATCGAAGGCCATCACTCGATGTGGGATATTCGCCGCATGCGCCAGCGGAATAAACTCTTTCTCGCCGAATACGTCTGTAAATTGCAACGCCGCGTATTGCCGATCCAATGGCGGACGGGCCGCAATGGCCATCCAGTCAATTCCTTCGCGGATGCAATACAAATAGAGCGCTTTGAAGAGCGCAACCTTGACCATGCGTCCCGGTTCGCCCGCTTCTACGCCCAGCCTTGTTGCTCCGACCAGACGTCCGGACAGCCATTCGGGTAACGGCAATGACTGTTGCAACGCGAGCGGTTTGAAGGCATTGCTCTGAATGCGCATGGTGCCGACGGGTTGACGCCCTAGTTTGGATTCCGCCAGTAATACGAGACCGCCCGGATCCCGATCGTACGGCTCGGCTTGATCCATGTTCCGGGCGAATTCCGGCACGTGACGATGATAAGCCGCTTGCCGCATTGCAAGGGCTCGGGCCAACGCCTCATCGTTGTCGACGACCCTGACCGTGAAGGGCAGGCGGGCCGTCTGGCGGCTATTTGAGGGTAACAACGACGCACCGCGGGGTGCGGGTTGCTCCGCAGAAGTGAGAAATACACCGTTGACATCAACGGACTGAACTTCGCGGCTGATTTCTGACATGCTTAAGCTCCAGATGAATCTGCCGCCAGGATGGCGACAGAACCGGGAGCTTCGCACGGTCATAAGGTTTTTGAGGCAAGCGGGTTTATTTACCCGATTGGAGAAAAGACAGTTCTGGCATTGACGATCTTTTTGTACTTCGAGCATCGGGCGCGGGCCCAGTTTTCGGGCGCGCGCATGTGATGAACACGGTTCACCATTCGACGACTACCTTGCCAAAATGGCTCGCGCTCTCCTGATGCCGGAACGCATCCGCCAGGCGCTCAAGCGGGAAGCGGCGGTCGATGACCGGGCGGATACCGGTCTGTTCCAATGCGGTGACGAAATCTTGTTGTTGACGTCGGCTGCCGACGATCAGACCCTGCAGGCGGGCCTGCTTTGCCATGAGCACCGAGGTGGGAACGTCCCCTTGACGGCCGGTCAACACCCCGATAAGCGAGATGTGTCCGCCGACCCGTACCGCATCGATCGACTGTCCTAGGGTCCCAGGTCCGCCGAGCTCGACGACATGGTCGACGCCTCGACCGCCTGCAAGGGCATACGCTTCCTTGCCCCAGGCGGGGTTGGTTCGGTAATTAATGCCGTGATCGGCACCGAGCGCACGGGCGCGTTCGAGCTTCTCGTCGGACGAGGACGTCACGATCACCCGTGCGCCCATGGCCTTGGCGATCTGCAGTGCGATGATGGATACGCCCCCGGTGCCAAGCGTCAAGACGGTGTCGCCTGCCTTCAACTGGCCGTCACCGACGAGTGCCCGCCAAGCGGTCAGCCCAGCCGTCGTGATCGTCGATGCCTCTGCGTGACTCCAACCCCGCGGCGCCAGTGTAAAGGCGTGGGCCGGTCGGACCGCATATTCGGCAGCGTAGCCATCGATACCATCTCCGGGTGTGCCGCTGAAATTGCCCACGTCGTGGAACGCGGGGCCTGCAGGCCAGTGAGGAAAGAAAGTCGAAACGACATGGTCGCCGACCTTGAACTCCGTCACGCCCACGCCGACGGCGTCGACGACGCCCGCGCCGTCCGCCATCAACACCCGATCGCCGTTCGTCGGAATGCCGCCGTTGGCAACCAATAGATCGTGGAAGTTCAGCGAGGAGGCGTGCAGCGCGACACGGATTTCGCCCGCTTTCGGTGCGCCCGGATCGGGCAAATCGCGCAACGCGAGTTTATCGAGACCGCCCGGTGCGCTTACGACGATGGCTTTCAATATGAATCTCCCTATCTGTTTTGAGATGCGGTACGCGTCCGCGCAGCAAACAGTATGCCGCTGGCGGCAGCACATGCCGGCTGCCGATGGCGCCGAGCATTGCGATCGCGTATTCGACCTGACCGTATCACAGAACAGTAGGGAAGGATCAAACCTGCGCCGCCGCATCCGAGGAATGCTCCCTGGCATGCGGCAGACGATAATACCAGTGGCGTCGCTTTTGTCGCTTATACCGAGAAAATCGAAATCGCCTCTTTCAATTGGCCGGCTTGGTCCTGCAACGAATGCGCCGCAGCGGCCGCTTCCTCGACGAGGGCCGCATTTTGCTGGGTGACTTCGTCCATCTGCCCAACCGCTTGATTGACTTGGTCGATACCACGGCTTTGCTCGATACTCGCCGTCGCGATGCCTTCGATGATCGTGGCAGTGCGCAGGATTGCCGCATCGATTTTTTTCATGCTCTCGCCAGCCCGGTTGACCAGATCGCTGCCGGCACTGATACGTTCGCCGGAGGTGTGAATCAACCCTGTAATATCTTTCGCCGCTGCAGCCGAGCGTTGCGCCAAGCTGCGCACTTCGCTGGCGACTACCGCAAAGCCACGACCTTGTTCTCCGGCGCGGGCGGCTTCCACTGCAGCATTGAGCGCCAAAATATTCGTCTGAAACGCGATTCCTTCGATGATGCCGATGATTTCCGCGATCTTCGTCGAGCTTTCTTCGATGCCAGCCATCGTTTGCACGACCTGGTTCACTAAATGACCGCCTTCCTGTGTCACGTGGCGCGTATCCGCCACCAACGCGTTCGCTTGCCGTGCGTTGTCGGACGTCTGCTTCACTGTTGCCGTGAGCTGCTCCATGCTCGCAGCGGTTTGCCCCAGCGATGCGGCCTGTTCCTCGGTGCGTGCCGATAGGTCCGTGTTGCCGGTAGCGATCTCCGATGAAGCGTGCGCGACCGCAGCGCTCGCCTGTTCCACTTGCGTGATGATCCGAGCCAACGCGCCACGCATGTCTTCCAGCGCAAGTAGCATCTGACCGATTTCATTGTCCGACTCTGCCACAATGGCGACCGACAAGTTGCCGCCGGCGATGTCCAGGCAATATTGGCTTGCCCGGTTTAATGAACGCAGCAGCGTGTTCCTCAACCAATACGCCATGACACCCAGCAGCGCAATGAACAAAACCGAGGAAATTACCAGCATGACCATGCTTTCGGTGAAACGGGTTTGCGCGGTGGCGTTCTTGTCATGTGCGTATTGCTCGCGGTATGCGAGCAAGTGATCCAGCGAGATTTCGAATTGCCGGTCCAATGTGGGCACCGCGCCTGTTTCCAACTGTTGGAAAGTGGCAGTATCGTTCGCTTGCGCCGCAGCCAGGAGTGGTTGCAGGCCGCTATTCACGTAGGTGCGGTAGGTGTCTCGAAATGCAGCAGCCAGCGGCATCTCTTCCGGGGTCTTCGGGCGGCTGTCATAAGCCTCAAAAGCCTTATTCGACAGATCCAGCGTGTGTTGCGCGCCATCCATCGCTGCGCTGGCGCCATCGGCATTGCCCAACTGGCGATCGGCCATGAACTGCGCCAATCTGACCCGCGCCGTACGGCTGTGGTTGATCGCATCGACGATAGCCAACACGACTCGGATTTCCGCGTTTACGTCGTCGAGCGATTGATTGCTTTTGCGCAGGAAATAGGTGCTGGAAGCGGTCCCAATAAAGAATAGCAGCGCGAGCGCGGCGATAACGATTTGAGCAGAACGACGAATTGACATGGGGGGGCCAAAATTAAAGGGTATTTCTGGACCAGAGAGCATGCCGATGCATCCCTGACTAGTAGACGCGCCGACACAACGCGCATATCGCATACACATACACATACGCGTTGCGCCATCACTTCGTGTGTAAACGGCGGGACTCCTTAGAACTTAAGCGGCAAATGTATCGAAAGCCTTGTTGCGAGGGAAAACCCCTATCAAGGTGGATAGATACCGCAGCGTGGGCTGATGAGAACGCGGGTCGATTCGTCCGCCGGGGCGATGATCGCCGCGTCATTGGCGGTGCATGCACGCGTGTGCGGCGAGCGTCCGATGCCGGGTGCTAAGGAGGAGGAAGTAATGAGGGGGATGGGGAAATGG
>CAWUJR010000007.1:0-33184 GCA_963922375.1 uncultured Robbsia sp. | reverse complement strand
CCCGTGGCTACAGACCGCCGCGCGCGCGCCGTCAGACGCAGAACAGTCGACCGAACTGCGGCCGCGTGTCGCCCACACCTGCCAAACGCAGCGCGTGCCAGGCCATCGCGTGATTGCTCGACGTGACGGGTTTGCCCAATTCCGCTTCGATACTGGCCACCGCCTCGGCAATGCGCAAACTGGTGCACGACACAAACACGGCTTCCACGTCGTCATGCCCACCGAGTTCGAGCACCGCACGCCGCAGCGACTGGTCATCGATCCGGGCAACCTCGTTATCGTTGTCGTGCTCGAACGACCCCATTGCCACCACATCGATGCCACGCGCGCCAAGATAGTCGGCCATCGACTCGTTAATCCGCCGCACATACGGTGTCAGCAAGCCAATCCGTTTTACCCCCAATGTATTAAAGCCGATCCGTGCCGCTGTGATCGGCGTCGTACAGTGCGCATGAGGCCGTACTTCGCGGATGCGTTCGAAAACACGCTCCTCGCCGATCACCATCGACGCCGACGTGCACCCGAACGCGACCACATCGATCCGCTCACCGGGGCGAATCAACGCAACACCGGTGGCAATGCCCCCTTCCATTTCCGCGAGCGTCTCCGGCGAAATCTCGGCGGAGTTGAAGATGCGGCTCTCAAAGAACGCGACACCATCGATGGCAAGCATTTTGCGCCACTCGTGTTCGATCGTGTGATCGGTGGCCAGCACGACGAGGCCGATGGCCGCCCGGCGGGCCACACCCTCGTCAAGCGAAAAATCCAGGCGAATATACCGTTCGAGTTGAGAAGAGGTGGGCATCGCAAAGTGCATCCTGAAAGGAAAAATGAATGCGCTCTCGCGCGACCCGAGGTCGCGACGAAAGACGTGCGGGGATCAGACCGCGGCGATCACGCCGATTTCGACGGTGTATTGCGGGAACGCCAGTTTGGATTCGACGCAGGCACGTGCGGGCGAATCTTCCTTCGGCACCCAGGCGTCCCACACCTCGTTCATGTCGGCGAACGACTGATAATCGGCGAGCCAAATATTCGCCGACAGAATCTTTGTCTTGTCCGAACCGGCCTCGGCCAGCAAGCGATCGATTTTCGCGAGAATCTGCGTCGTCTGGCCTTTGACGTCCTGCGTCGGATCGTCGGCAACCTGTCCGGCGGTGAAAGCAAAATTGCCGTACACAACAAGCTGACTCATCCGGGGACCCACTTGAAAGCGTTTGATCTGCATCTCTAGTACTCCTTCTTCGTTGTCGATAAATTTATCGGGTCAGGCAATCAATACAACCGACGCACGTCACGCGGCGCGTCCACCCAGATACAAATCTCGCATCTGGTCACTGTCGAGCAGCTCAGCCGCGGATCCCTCGAGCGCCACCTCGCCCATCGCCAACACATATGCCCGATCGGCGATACGCAGCGCCTCTACCGCATTTTGCTCGACCATCACCACCGCAATATGCTCGGTGTCGCGGGTTTTCAGAATGGCATCGAACACATCGCCCAGCATCTTCGGCGACAGCCCCGCAGAAGGTTCGTCGAGCAACAGCAGTCGCGGGCGCGGCATCAATGCACGCGCGAGCGACAGCAGTTGGCGCTCGCCGCCCGACAGGCCGCCGGCGATTGACGCATGGCGTTTTCCGAGAATCGGATAGAGCGCACACATTTCGTCGATTCGACTGTCGCGCGCACGTACCGATAGGAATTGACCGCCTAGCAGCAAATTCTCGCGTACCGTCAGCGTGCTGAAGACATTGTCGGTTTGCGGCACGAAGCCGACACCATGATCGCGGATTTTTTTATGAACGGGGATACGGGTCAGGTCTCGACCATTGAGGTGCAGCGTGCCTTCGCGAGGAATCAAAAAACCAGCGATCGTTTTCAGCAGAGTGGATTTGCCACACCCATTAGGGCCGAGAATGGTGACAATGTCGGTGTCGTCCACGCGCATCGACACCCCACGCAAGATATCGACCTCACGCGTATAGCCTGCAACGATACCGGACAGCGTGATCATGAAGCCTCCGCAAAAGAAGAAGGTCCGGCAGACAGGCCCGGCACCGCCCCACCTGCCCCGCCCGACCCTCGCGCTATCCGCCGTGAGCCACCTAGATACGCTTCCAGTACGCGCTCGCTCTTCTCCAGCTCCGACGGCACGCAGTTGGCGATCAGATTGCCGCGGTCCAGTACCACACAGCGCGTGCAGAGATCGCGAATGAAGTGCATATCGTGTTCGACGACGATCAACGTCACGCCTAAGCCATGAATACGCCGCAACTGCGCGACCAGGTCGTTGCGCAGGTTCGGGTGTACGCCCGCGGTGGGCTCGTCCAGCAGCAGCAAACGCGGCGCGCTCATCATCGCGCACGCGATACTCAACAGCTTTTTCTGACCGCCCGAGATCGATGCCGCCGGCAGTGACGCGACCTTCGTCAGCAACAGATCGTCGAGTAATTGCAGCGCCTTCGCTTTGGTATCGGCGTCGAGTGCTGCGACGGCACGGGGGCGCACGATCGCATCAAGCACACCATGCCGCGTGATCGACGCGGCCATCGCCACTTCCAACACGGACATGCGCGTGGGCATCGCGGGCAGTTGAAACGTTCGCCTGACGCCCAGGCGCGAGATCGCATAGGCTCCCAGGCGCTCGATGCGCTGGCCCGCCACCGCGATCTCGCCACGGTCCGCCGGTGCAAAGCCGCTGATCGCATTGAGCAGCGTACTCTTGCCGGAGCCGTTCGGGCCGAGCAGACCGACAATCTCGCCGGCCTGCACCTGTAAATCCATGTCGCTCAGGACCTGGTTGCCACCGAACGCCTTATACACATGCTTCACATCGAGCAACGGACTGTCTGTCGTCGTCATTGAGCCACCCCCACGCGCTCGGGCAGCAGGCCGCGCGGGCGCCAGATCAGGCAGATCAGCAGCAACACGCCCACCGTGCCCAATCGCACCGCGCCGGCCATGTCGCTGCCGATCCCCAACGCGTCTTTCAGGAACAGCACCGACGAATAGACGAGCTGCACGGCGAATACGCCGCACATCACCCCGACGCCATTGCCGAGCCCGCCGATCATCACCATCGTCCAGATCAGAAAGGTCTCCGACGACAGCATCGAATCCGGTCCGACAAAGCTCGTGTAATAGGTCATCAAGGCGCCGGCCAATGCCGCAGGAATGGCAGCCGCGATCGACGCCTGTGTTTTCAGCCCGATCAATTCATAACCGAAGCAGGTGGCCAACGCCGGTTCCTCGCGCATCACTTTCAGCGCGCGACCGAAGCGGCTGCGGGCGAGACGCCGAGACGCGGCCAGACAGACGGCCGCACACGCCATCGCGAGGCCGAGAAACGCCAGATCTGCCTGCATGCCATGCAACGATGGAAACAATGAACGGATGCCCGCAATACCTTGCGCGCCACCGGTCAGCCAGTTTTCGTTCAATGCAACGGTGCGCAGAATTTCCGCAATGGCCAGCGTTGCGATGCCCCAATAATCGGCAGACAGATTGCGCCCGAGCCGCGCCATCAAGACGGCCAGCACGCTCGCGCTCAGCACCGCCGCGACAAAACCGAGGGCGATGCCCCACGCTGTGGGCAAGCCCAGCGTCGACACGATTCCGGCCGAATAAGCGCCCAGTCCGACAAACGCGACAAAACCGAAATTGACCAAGCCGGCGTAACCGGCCTGCAGATTCAGACCGAGGCCGATCATCGCGTAGATGCAGACGATGGTCAGCAAGTGGATAGCGAAACTAGACACGATGGATCTCCCGATCGAACAAGCCGTACGGACGTATCAATAACGCCAGAAGCAGGATCGCAAACGATGCAGCGCTGATATAGGTGATCGGAAAGAACACCAGCTCGCGACCGAACAGGAAACCGAAATCGATGTTGGTGACGAGCGTCTCGGCAAGCGCAATGAATAAGGCCCCGGCGGCCGCACCCAGCGGATTGCCCAGACCACCGAGGATCGCTGCGGCAAACACCGGCAACAACAGATTCGCCCCCAACGTCAGATGGACATCTTCGGTCAGACCCAGCATCGTGCCGCCCAGGGCCGCCAGCGCGCCGCTCGCAAACGTAATGATCGCCGTGACCCGGTTTGCATCGATACCGGTGGCCAACGCGAGCGGCCGATTCGACGACAGCGCGCGCATCGACCGTCCGAGATCGGTCTTGAACAACAACACGCTGAACAGCACCAGCGTTGCGACGCCGCACGCGATCGATGCGAGTTGCCCGGTCGATAGGGGCGTGCCGAATATCATCATCGGCGGGGCGACGTCGAACGCATAATGCAGCGGCGACGAGCCCGCGACGGCTAGCACGCCGGCGACGATGATCATCGACACGGCCAGCGAGCCGATCATCGCGTTTGCGCTCCCCTGCTTGAGCAAGCGGGTGAAGACCAGGCGGTTCAATAGCACCGCCAGCACGCCCAGCAGCACGCAGGACACGACCAGCGCCAGCACGAACGGCATGCCTTCATGCTGACAGCCGAGCGTGATGAAAGCGCCCAGCATCGCATATTGCACATGAGCGATATTCGGAAAGCGCACCAGCGAATACAGCGTCGAGACGCCCACCGACACCAGCAGCAGATCGGCGGTTCGGATAATGACGTCCATCAGGAAAGCAAACATGACGGCTCTCTTTCGTCCTGCAAGATAAGATGGATAAGCGGCAAGGCGCGGCGATCGATCGACGATCAGCGCGCGATCACCGACTTGTCGAATTTCACTTTTTCGTACGGCTGGTCGGTGCGTTGACCGTCGGCATCGAAGGTGATCGATCCGGTGATGCCGCTATACGATTTGCCCACTGCGGCCATCGCCGTATTGATCTGTTTCGGATCGGCCGAGTTTGCTTTGTTGATCGCCGCCGCGGCCACCATCACCGCATCGTAGGCATAGCTGCCGAATGACGACGTTGGCGCTTGCTTGTATTGGGCCTGATACGCGGCGTCGTAGGCTTTGCCGCCCGGACCTTCCGATGCAACCTCCAGGCCGATCTGGCCCAGCGCAATCGGCGGCGGCGTATCACCGGTGCACATCGTCAGATAGACGCCATACCAGGTCTTCTTGCTCAACCCTAATTCGTAGGCTTCGCGATTGATCGTGGCAGCTTCCGTGCCGTACGCGCTGTACACATAGCCATCCGGATTCGCGCGGCTCATCTGTTGCAATTCGCGGCGATAAGTCGACTGCCCCTCCGTATAGAGAACCTCGGAGACGACCGTGCCACCCAACGCGGTGAAGCGCTTCTTGAATTCGGTCGCGATGTTCTGGCCGTACGAATTGTTCGGCACGATCACCGCGACCTTGTGCAGCTTCGACGCATACACATCGCGTGCGGCGAATTGCGCCGACAGGTTATCGAGACCGATGACACTGTACGATCCCGATCCGATCTTGCTTACCGCCGGGCTCGACGCACCGATGTTGAGATGTACCTCGCCTTGCTGCACCAGATACTGCCCGATCGGAATCGTGATGCCGGAAGAAAACTCGCCGATCACGACCGGTACCTTGTTGACACCGACGAGCTTTCGTGCGGCGTCCAGCGCCGTATTCGTGTTGCCGCCCGAATCCTCGACATCGGCATTCAATGGATGTCCCAACACACCGCCATGCGCATTTACATTGGCGACCGCCAGCTCGATCCCGCGCCGCTGATCTTCGCCAATCGATGCGCTCGAGCCGGTCAGCGGCAAGATAGCGCCGATACTCACTTGGGCAAACGCATGCCCCACCATCGCAAATGAACACAATGCAACGATGCAACGCCAGTGATTCAACTTCATCATCGACCTCAAGCGAAAGGGTAGGAAGGGAAGAAAGCTAAAACAGCAAAGGACGCGCGGCGCGATAACCGAAACCGCATCGCCAGCACAGCGTGCGGCAACCATTTGCGTCTTTACATACACAGGTATCGACAATAAAAAATGGAAAAATCATTTGCAGCAAACGCGATGACCGCTCAGTTATTGATGGCCTCAACCGACAACGCTGGCGAACGCCCGGCAATCAGATCCGCGATGATGCGGCCCGAGCCGTGCGACATCGTCCAGCCGATATGACCATGACCGGTGTTGAAGTAAAGGTTGCTGTGCCGTTTGCGTCCGATGATCGGCAGATTGGTCGGCGTCATCGGTCGCAATCCCGCCCACATCTCTGCACGATCGTGGTCTGCGCCTTGCGGATAGAGCTCACGGGTGACGCGACTCATGAAGGCGAAATCCTTCGGCTTGTGCGCGACGTTATAGCCGGCGAATTCGGCAGTCGCCGTCACCCGCACATGCTCGCCAAAGCGCGAAATGGCCACCAGATTTTCCTCATCGACCGCGCCGATCGTCGGCGGCAATGGGTTGTTTCCAACCGGAATCGTCAACGAATAGCCCTTGATCGGATAGACCGGTAGATCGACGCCGATCTTGCGCGCCAGAATCGGACTTTGGCAGCCCAGCGCGAGCACATACGCATCCGCTTTCAGCGTGCCTTTATCGGTACGGACACCGGTGATTGCATTGCCGGACACATCGATATCCAGTATCTCCTCGCCCGTGCGGATTTCGAGCCCTTTGGCGAGACAATGTCGGGCCAGCGACTGCGTGAACTTCGGGCAGTTTCCGGTCTCGTCGGTCGGACAATAGACGCCGCCGGCAATCTTGTCGCCGACTGCTTTGAGCGAGGGCTCCAGCGCCAATACGCCCGCACGATCCAACACACGAATCTCCTGCCCGTCGTCTTCCAGGATTTTCATGTGTGCGACACCCGCATCCAACCTTGCCTGCTGGCGATAAAAGTACAGAATGCCCCGGTCGATTCGGTCGTACGCGATATCGACCTCGGCCAATGTCTCGCGCAGTATCGCCTGCGAATAGACAGCCAGACGGTGCTTGCGAAGCGTGTTGTTCTCCGACTTTTCTTTCGTACACTCGGCCAGGAATTTCATCGACCAGGTCCATAACCGCGGATCCAGTGACGGCGTGAACCGCAGCGCCTGGTCGCGTGCAAACAACGACTTGGCGAGCGTCATCGGTGCGCGGGGCGACGACCAGGTGAAAGAGTGCCCCGGTGCGATCATCCCGGCATTGCCCCAACTGGTCTCATTGCCAACATCGCTGTTCTTCTCGACGATGACCACCGAATGGCCATCTTTCATCAGTTCGTACGCGGCGGTCACCCCGACGACGCCTCCCCCCATTACGACGATATGCATATCGTGCAGCCTTGAAAAAACCCCATTGATCGACCAAGAAAACCGCTTTCAGCCCGCGCCTCACTACATAAGTGTCGACAGTATTGCGTTCAAAAAAGCTTGTCAACTCAAAAGCCGAAGGCGACCGGTCAGGCGCGCAGAAAGCACGCAGGCGCACGCTGGACGAAAAAAAACCGGGACGATGTCCCGGTGTGGAGGAGGAGCTTGTGACTGAAGCATCGGTGGACGGTGTGACGGCCGTGCGCTGCTTCCATGCTTTCAATGCTGCCACGCGCACGCGATGTCGTGGCCGGTGAGCTGCGTCAGTACATCGATCGAGCGAAACGCGAGCCGCTCTCGCGTCAGCCGCCGAGTTTGAATACGCTGACCGCGAGGGCGAGTCGTTCCGCTTGCTCGGCCAGTGCAGTGGTCGCTGCCGATGCCTGCTCGACCAGTGCCGCGTTCTGCTGTGTGACTTCGTCCATTTGCGTCACTGCCTGACCGATTTGTCCAATCCCTTGCGATTGCTCGCGGGCGCTGACTTCCGATTCGCTGACCAGCGTGCTGACGCGCTGGATCGCGCTGACTGCGCCATCCATTGCCTCCCCCGCACGACCCGCCAGCGCGGTGCCGTCGGCGACTTGGCGGACCGACTCGTTGATCAACGTGCCAATCTCTCTTGCCGCCGCCGCACTACGCTGTGCGAGCGTACGCACTTCGGACGCGACTACCGCGAATCCCTTGCCCTGATCGCCGGCACGCGCCGCTTCCACCGCCGCGTTCAGTGCGAGGATATTCGTCTGGAAGGCAATGCCTTCGATCACGCTGATGATCTGGACCATTTTTGCCGAGCCTTCGTTGATCTTGCCGATAGTCGCGATCACATCTGCGACGACCGCCTGACCATTCTGCGTGGTCTGGCAAGCCTGCGTCGCCAGCGCCCCTGCCTCGCGCGCGCTCTCGGCATTGAGCTTCACGGTGGCCGTCAATTGATCCATGCTGGCCGCCGTCTGTTGCAACGCGGCGGCCTGCTCTTCGGTGCGGCTCGACAGATCCGCATTTCCCAACGCGATTTCACGCGAGCCCGTTTTGATCGCGTCCACGCCGGTACGAATCGTCGCGACCGTCTGCGCGAGACCGCCCTGCATTTGCGCGATCGAATACAGCAGACTGTGACGGTCATGCGCTTGCACGACGATGGGGGCAGAGAGATCACCGGAGGCGATCGTCCCCGTCACCTGCGAGGCATACGCCGGATCGCCGCCCAACGCCAGCAAGATGCTACGGAACATCCGCCATGACAGGATGCCCAACACGATCACCGCCACGACGAAGATCGCGATATAGCGCATTGCAATGCGCCAGAATGCGGCATCGATATCGGTATTGAAGAAGCCGGTCCCCACCCACCATTCCCACGGTTTGAAGTCGACGATGCCGTTGAGCTTGGGCACGAATTCGGTGCTGCCTGGTTTCAGCACTTTCAGAAACACGAAACCAACCGGATCCTTATCCATCGCTTCGCGATAGGCATCGGTGTCGGAACGTCCATCCATCGTTTGACCGTGCAAGATCTTGCCGATCATCGATGGATCGCCACGCCGCACGACCGTGGTGCCATCGGGGAGTCGGACCCAGATGTAATGATTGTCCGCATAGTTCAGATTCGACAGCGCGATCTTCGCCTGCCGCTGGGCTTCATCGTGCGTCAACGTGCCGGCACTTTCCAAACCCTGGTAATAGCCCAACAGTTGCGTGGCCATATGGAGCGTATCGGCGATCTGATTTCTGCGATCTTCCATCATGCTGTGCTTCAACGTCACCAGGCCGACGCCTGCGAGCACCATCATCGCACAAAGCGCAGTAGCCACCAGTACACCCAGTCTTGTCGAGACCTTCATCCCATTCCCCTAGATACGCCCAAATTTCACTCGGATACGGCGCTGGCTCGACCGGTGACCTATGACCGGCGAGCCGAGCGCCTCCGGCATCGGCTGAGCCGAATGACTGGAGCGTATGACCGTCGTGTTGACAGTCGAGTTAACGGGCGCGGCCGCGTCGAACTTGATCAGGGGAATCCCTTAGCAAACAAGGCACGAATAACGCAACGTGGCGTGCTATCGAAATACGTTTTGCATGAATAGCGAATCGCCGCCGCCCGTGACGATCAACTGATGGGTCGCGCGCGTTGCCGCGATGTAGAAGAGCCGCGCTTCTTCTACCAGGTCGTCTTCTTTTGTCGACAGCGCGCCCACGCCAGGGATCGCGACCAACGGAAACTCCAGCCCCTTGCTCGCATGCATGGTCAGCACCGTGACGGCATCGGCCGTCGGGGAATATCCCTTCTTGTCGCGCTGCTGCCATTGGTGGGGCACTTTCGCCTGCTCGAGCGCCGTCACGCATGCCTGGCCGACCGCCCAGCTCCGATAAACAATCGCCATGTCCTGCCACGCAGTGCCGTGTTGATGCGCTTCCGCGATGCGCGCGGCAATGACCTTCGCCTCATCGC
Source organism: uncultured Robbsia sp. (assembly GCA_963922375.1). GTDB lineage: Bacteria > Pseudomonadota > Gammaproteobacteria > Burkholderiales > Burkholderiaceae > Robbsia. The sequence continues at coordinate 23,474 of CAWUJR010000007.1, read as the reverse complement.
GAATACTCGGCAAGCGGATCAGGGTCGGGGCAGGTCCTTCGCGCCCGCAGCTGACAGGCCGGATCAATGGCACGCCATCGTCGTCGGTCACTTTAGGGTCGAGGATATCTTTCGCAATCAACGCGGCAAGCGCAAGTATCTGCCGCGTATTGCGATAATTGATTTTCAGAATCGTGGTGCGACCCTGCGCTTGCACGCCCACGCTTTTGAAGCTGAAGCCGCGATGGCTCGATCGATGAAAAATCGATTGCGCATCGTCGTACAACACCAGCAAATGATTCGTTTCCGGCGACACCATTTGCACGACCAATTTGAACCATTCCGGCTTGAAGTCGTGCCCCTCATCGATCAGTACCGCACTGTACTGTGCCGCCGGGATCTGGCCTTTTTGCACCCCGTCGATTACATGTTGGACCTGCGCATCGAAGAATGTCTCACCGGCCCCCGTCGGGCGCGGCTGATGATAGGTACGCAGTTGATCCGAGCACCAGCCATGGAAATGCCGCACGACCACTTTGTCACCGAGGCCTTTTGCATCGATGACACTTTTCAGGCGTTTCGATAGCGGGCCGCTGAAACACAGAATCAGCACCGGTTGCGTGGCCACACTGGCCAGATATTCCGCGCGATAACCCAGGATCATCGTCTTGCCGGATCCCGCGACGCCGTGAATGACGCGATGCCCATCGCCCAGGCTGCGGGCCAATTGTTCCTGCTGCACGTCCATCACTGCCATGATGTCGGGCAATTCCGCATCGTCGAACAATGCTTGCTGCGTGGCCGCCACGCGTACCTGGGGAAACAGCAACCAGCGGATCCGGTCGATCTGCGGGAGCGTCAGCTTATCCCGGAACTGGTAAGTGAACATCTGCCATAGACGCGACTGGAACGCTTCCGCATCGGCTGCCTCGGTCATCTCGTCCGAACAGATCACGCGGGTGGGATCGATCACCGCATCGAGACCCCCTTCGATGAATTGCTTTCGGGTAAGGCTCGGCAACACGACACCGAACGACCAGCAAAAGCGCAACTTACCCTGATGAGGATGGCCCGGCCCCTGTACCAGTTGGGAATCGCGCTGAAGGATATCGATGATCTCAAGCGTGTAGCGACGCGCCTGCTCCAACGGATTCAGCACCGATTTGGGACCGTGATCGCCGGCAATCGTCCAATCGCCGCGGTCGGCTTTCAGGATGGTCGATGCCTTCCAGTCTTTGACTTCCAGAATCAGCAGTCCGCGCGACGGATGCAACACAACGAAGTCCGGATAGCGCTGCATCCGGCCCATCGACACGTCATACCAGATCAGATAATCGTCTTCGAGCTTTTGCTCCAATCGCTCGGCGAAACGGCGTTCGCCCGCTTGCATCCTGCCGATGCAGGTAGACAACGAAGGAAGTATGACAGCCATATTTAACGCAATCCTTGCGGCGCATAGGCTCGCGGAAAAATGATTGTAACAGCAAAGCCGTTCGATACTGGCGCGTCCTGTCAACGTTATCGATGTCAATAAATCGCAAACATTTTCCATTCGCCCCTTTCATCAAGAAACAATTCTCCCCACGCCTTTTTTCCGATCAGGATCAGCCGTCTGCCTGTCAGGAAGTTTTTGGCAAAAATGCTTGTCCATCCACTCGACGACGCAGCAATGACCTATGCAGCATGATAATCCATTCGCTGTGCAAACCATATCGAAAGACAGACCTAACACCGGGATGATCGATGGCTAGAACCCGAGTGGGGCGAAGCGCGACGAACGAAACGTCTAGACGGGGTCTAGCACGACCCAGAAATGAAAAAAGGGGCCGAAGCCCCTTTTACCCGCTCGGCCTTCACATTTCTGCGGAACCGTTTGGCGCCGAACCGTGCCATCGACTCACCAAATCTGGCGGAGATGAAGTCCGCGCGAAAATCATGCAATGACTTGATTTTTATCAACAAAATACATGCCGTAACCCGCCTCGGCGCCGTAGACGCTGCATCCACGCCGGCAAATGGTATGTCATGCTCAGCCTCGAAACAAATCTCGGAGCAATGCATGTGCGGACGCATCGGACAATTTTCAGCTTGGCAAGCCTACATTGAAGCCATGAAGGTTTTCCGCGATGTCGTCGCCGTCGGCCACCGGCCGCGCTTTAACGTCGGACCAGGTACCCGCGCGGCGGTCATCCGACCCGGCGGATATCGCTCGACAATGTGGAACGACTTACTGGGTCATAGCCATCGTTTTACTTGCCGCTCTCCCCATATTAGGAAACCGACCCTACCACACCATGTTTCGGATGGCCAAGATACCTAAACGCCTAAACGCGATTCCGTGCCTTTGCTTCGAGGAAAACCTGTCGCTATTTCGACTGCGATCGCCTTGAACAGACCGAGCACTCTGTCCAATCCAGGCGTCTCCCGACCAGTGCTATAGGTATAGACGATCAAACCCTCCGTTTGCGCCGCTATGAGGGTTCCCCTAGCGAGACATTCCCTCTCTCCTGCCGTGGGGTCGATCTCGCGGACGAGATTGACATACATCTGTCTATACACGTTATACGATTTGCTCAACATATGGTCCGCCATCTCTGAGCGCTCCGCAAGCGCAAACATTTCGAAAGAGAAGCGGCAGACGCGAGGGTCGCATGCCTCTACAAATACCTCGTCAATGACTTCGAACAGACGCGTCAGCACGGGCTTGTCACTCGGCTGACTCATCGCAGCCCACCGACCCGAGTAACCGGAGAAGATCGCGTGGATGGTCGATCCCAGCAAATCCTCATGCGTGGGAAAGTAATGCTGTAGTCCAGAAGTACGGACGCCCGCCACTTCGGCGACCCGCGCCAATGTGAAGTTCGCATACCCTTCTGACGCGAGGACCTGCGCCGCGGCGCTGATGATCTCCCTGACCTTCACCTCGCGCTTCACCGTTTGCATCGTCGGACGGAGATAGCCAAGTTCAGCAGCAACACCGCACGCAACAGACAGATCGTATCGATTGGCATTGACTTGGTGTTCCAACATCAGGTTGCCGTCGAAGACCCCGAGGCCGACCTCCGCCTCTGTTGAAAACGCTTGCGAATCCACCCGCACTGCGTCGAAGAGATCACCACTTAGCCCAGCCACTGCCTTGATACTGCGCTTGGTCATACTTGCGAGCGTGTCAAAATCCTTTTGGCTATCGATACCCCGCGCGGCCATGATCATCATACCTTCCGCCTGCGCCGTGAGGACCAACGCGCGCGCGTCGCGTTCGTCGGGTGGCAATAGCGGATTAATATCCGCAAGAAGGCTGGCGAAGATGCTTCGATAGGCTGTATAACACGCCGCCACCAAGTCCGATGCGTAAGACTCATGCTGCGCATACGCCCAGATCTCGAACATGAACTTAACAACGTCGGCTTTACCGATGTCCTCGAAAATTCGATCGACCAGTGCTGCGCACCGACGTTGGGACGAAACACCATTACGGTGCGCCAGTTCGGCGTAGTCATCGAGAAATCCTTGGAGGAAGTTCTTGATGATGGCAGCCAGCAATTCGTTCTTGTCAGGGAAGTAATACTGCAGATTACTCAGCGTCAGACCCGCCTTCACTGCTACCTTACGCGTCGTGAAGCCCGCATAACCCTCAACTCTGAAAATCTCCGTTGCCGCAAGCAAGATTTCGCGGATTCGGCGCTCACGGTTGCGCCGCTGAACAGAGCCAGCGCCCCCATCCGGCAGTGCCGCCCGCTGGACAAGCCTAGCCAACTTTTCTTGCACGAAACCTTCCCCCACCAAAGTGCCATGACGCGCGAAGGCACCATTATAGGTCAAATCACCCGTTTTCAAGTGCTTCACATTACGCACCATATTGTCGCAGATGCACCAAAACGATAAGTTCAAATCTCCCCATTGTGGTGAATTACGCATAAACATCAATCACTTGAGAAACATGGACTTAATTTTTCTCTTGATTTTTAGTCTACTCAACAAATAAACTTAGGTCACTTCACCGGAATAAAGTCGACTGAATTTTGTTTAGGCACTCGAGCATCCCGAGTGTCACTTAGCGTAGGAGCGGGTATGAAAAGACTGGGTACGGAAACGATCGCCGCATCACGTGCAATGAACCCGGCAGAAATTGTCTTGATTGCCGACAGCGCCTTCGCCACCGGAATCTCGCCGAACGCCACATTGATGGGCACCGGGTTGTCCATGAGGTTGTTGACGCAGCCGAAGTGCAAGGTGTCAGTGCATCAGCATATAGGTGCACTCCGAAACGGCGTCAACTTCACCGGCGACCGATTACTCGCGCTCCGGGCCGGATCGCGGGCGCACTTGACCGCCTTCGGCATCGTCGGCTACGCCTTGTGGAGCAGTGCGACGCTGCGCGCCGCCCTCGATGTGGCGCTCCACCACGCATCGCTACTTAATCTGAAATGCGGGCCATCTCTCATGATCGAAGGTGACGAGGCGGTTTTGCACTTCTCCGCGCGGGTCGGCGTCAACGATCATGACGCCGCCTTATTGCTCGAATTTGAGATCGCCAAGGTGCTCTCTTTTCTGCGGGATCTGCAGCCATCACGGTTCCGGCCATCGCGGGTATGCGTGCAAGGCAGCACAGCGGATTTCTGTCGGCGCACGAGCATCTTACTGGACTGTGAGGTCATCGCCGACGAGAGGTCAACGCAGATTCGCTTTCCCGCCGAATGTTTAAGCGCTTCCCTGCCCCAAGCAAATGCTCGCACCCACTCTGCCTGTCTCCACGTTTGCAGCCAACTGCGGGATGCTCAAGGTGAACACGATGATCTCGCCAAGAAAGTCCGTCATATTTTAGCGAATGCATCGACATCGCTTCCCTCCTTAGGCGAGGTCGCCGCCATGCTGTGCCTGTCGGAGCGCACGCTTCGACGTCGCCTCGACTTGATCAACACCTCCTATAGTGAAATTCGAGACGATGTGCGCAAAAAACTGGCGATCCGATACGTGGCGTCGACACGTCTTACAGTCGAAATGATCGCAGAAAAGCTCGCCTATAGCGATGCCGCCAACTTCAGCCATGCCTTCAAACGATGGACCGGCAAGGCACCGCGACAATACCGTACCGCTTCCATTGCCGATATCGACACGAATGCCATTGAGCAAACCTTTTCGATGATGCCGCGTCCGATGGCGCATGCACACCTGCAATCCACGGCGGCCTAACCCCTCATCGATTGCACACAGCCGTTCCCTTTGTTCCAACACCCTTCAGCGTTTTACTACGGAGCGAAACGATGTCGAATATCCCTAACCCGCAACGTCTTCAGGAAGTCCGTGCCGGTACCCCGGCGGAAACGGTCAAGAAGATCATCGATGTCGATGGCGGCGTCATTATCAAAGGCTTGTTTAAAGACCATGTCGACGGCCTGAACGCCGATATGGATCCCATCGTTTCCGATTGGCATCTCGGCGTCACAGGAAACGAGTGGATGGAGGAGTTCTCGGGGCGCAAGACCAAACGCGTGACGCAATTGGTGGCACGCAGCAAGACCTTTCGGGAAAAGATGATCGACGACAAGACGATGCTGTCATATATCGATACGATGATGCTCGAGACGTCGGATTCCTATTGGATGAACGCGGCACAGGTGATCGAATTGCAACCGGGCGAAAAGGCCCAGATGCTGCACCGGGATCTCGAAAATTACCCGATCTTTCGCAAATACGGCAAGGACGCCCCTGAGGTCATGTGCAACTGCCTGGTGGCCTTGTCGGAATACACGGAAGAAATGGGCGCAACGCGCGTCGTCCCGGGCAGTCATCGGTCGGACGACTTCGAAGACTATGGCGACCCTTCACAGACCATACCTGTCGTCATGGAAAAAGGCGACGCGCTGATTTTCTCCGGAAAGCTACTGCACGGCGGCGGCGCAAACACAAGCACGAAACCACGGCGCGCTCTGGCTTTGGCTTTTTGTCCCGGTTGGTTAGTCCCCGAAGAAGCCTACCCCTTTGTCGTACCGCTCGACATTGCCAAGTCCTTGAGTCCTCAGGCACAGCAGTTGACGGGTTTCCGCTCGTTCCACAATGGCAAACTCGGCGGCGGAAGCTTGTGGCAAGTAGACTATCTCGAGTTGGCTGATTATCTCAAAACTAAGCAGGTCGACGCCGTGCCGGCCTAGTTATCCACCTTCGCCGTTCTCCGAACGCGCCCTCCCAACGCCGTCCCGGTGGCAAGAGCCGCCCGGGCGGCGTTGTGCACTTCAGACTCCGTTTATCCGATTATTGTCGTACCCGACAATAGGCGATTAGCGTCGGCAATGAGACTTGGCCATTCGCCATTGCAGTTTGTCCGACTGGCACATGTCTGCGATGATTTTGGCCAGTGAATCTATGGTCGATATCCTAAATCGAGTAAAGAAACCTCCAAGGAGCCGTGTGATGACACTGAGCGTGAACGATTCAGGGGCGATGCCCACGACAACTGCGCGATCCACACCGACGGAAGGCGAACTGTTGGAAGACCTCGCCAGACGGCTCAAGGCGATCAACACCAAAGAACACCGACACAGCGAATTTGGGCAGCCGATGCCGGGCGTCTACGTCGAAGCGCTCGTCTGGATTGGGCTGGCAGCGGTCATTTGGGTCTTGGCACTTAACTTCCTGGCTTGAGAGAATAAATATGAGTGACGTCGTAAGCAACGCGCAAGCCGCAGCCGAACGCGAGTCGATTTCGGGGCGCATGCCTGTTTTGCCAGAGGAGCGCATTTATGACGGTTACGCGTCTTATATGTGGACTGGTGTTACCTTCGCTGCCGCGACCTATGCTTTCCTGATCGGCGGTGCACTACCTTTCGTGGGCAACACCAAATTGGGGCTCGCAGGCTATCTTGTTGGACTCATCGTATCGGTCGTCCCCGTTCAGTTGGCCATGGGCATTCCGTCATTTCGCTTAGGTATCGACGGCATCGATGTCGCGAAGTCAGCTTTCGGAACGAGGGGTGCCTTATTGCCCTTGCTCGGTGTACTAGCGGCCTCGCTGGGGTGGACCTACGTTGTCTTTGCGCTGACTGGACGCGGCGCAGCGACGGTGATCCAGACCGCGAAGGGCGCTGGCGCGCCGAACGAGACGATGGTAATCATCGTCGCCCTCGCAACGCTGCTCGCGACCTGGATTCTCGCAAGCAAGGGTCCCCGTTTGCTCGAACGTCTTGCCAACTATATATCTCCCGGACATCTGATCATTACCGCGATCATGCTGGGCATGCTGTTCTCGAAATACGGATCCGGCCTATGGCATATGAATGTCGACGCTTCAAAGGCGCTGACAACCGATCCTAAAACTGCATTCGCCTATGGTGTCGAATTCGGATTTGCCAACGGATTGTCGTGGTGGGCGTTTGCCGGCGGTCTTTCTCGCCTGGTGAAACGCCGTGGCTTGATCATGGGCCCGATGGTCTTGGGCACCGGTGTTGTCGGGTCCGGATTTCTCGCTTTGGTTGCCTCGCTAGGAGCCGTCGCAGCAGGAACACCGGACCCCACCGTGTGGATGATCACTGTCGGTGGGCCGTACGTCGGTACCGCAATCATGACCTTTGTCCTGCTTGCCAATATCGCCACCAGTGTCATCCTAATCTATCAGGCTGGCGTGTCTATTCAACAGATCCGACTGTTTGCCCGAATCAAATGGCCGATGCTGGTCGCGCTGATTCTTGTTCCCGGGATATGGGTCTCGTTTCACACGCAATGGACGCTAGATTCGACGATGACCTGGTTGGCATACAACGGAACGATCTTTTCCGGCTTGTTGGCCGTATCGTTTGTCGACTATGTCATCCTGCGTCGCGAACATATCGACATCGATCATATTTTCACGCGTTCCTCCCACGGTAAGTATTGGTTCTGGGGTGGCGTCAATTGGATCGCCATCGCCGTTTGTGTTGGCGCCGTGGTGCTCTATCTGCTGCCTTATAACCCGATCACCCTCGCTGTCAGACCGTGGTTCCGCTACCTTGGCGCGGGCATCCCGGCAACATTGGGCGCCGGACTGCTCTACTACGTTTTGATGCGGATTCTGGTAGTCCCGTCTGCGCGCGGCGCTTATCGGGACGACGCCGCGCGCCAGGCAATGCACGCAGACAACACTCCGCCTCTGAGCCTCTAATCCTGCATAGTTAGATTCGAGACGTCTGACGCCTCACCTCTTCGTCGGACGTTTTCTTATACAGGTGACTCGACCATTTAATTAGTATTACGAATATTTTATTCGCCATTCCAATCATTTGGATAAGGCGCTGCTTAACTGTGGAATCGGAATAACCATGAAAATGACAATTATGGCCGCAGCGGGCCTGGGCCTATTTTCGTCTATTGCATCGGCGCAAAGCAGCGTGACGCTCTTCGGCACGATCGATGAAGGATTCAACTACGTCAGTAATGTGGGCGGCGCGAAGTCCTATTCGCTCGCCACCTCGGAGCTGGCGACAAGCCGGTGGGGTATCAAGGGAACCGAAGACATCGGCGGCGGCTTGCATACGCTGTTCGATCTTGAATCGGCATTCGACATCAACAACGGCAATTTCTACTACGGAAATCGCGAGTTTGGCTACGAAGCGTATGTTGGCATTCGGGACGATCGCTATGGCACGATCACGCTAGGCCGCCAGTTCGACTCCATCGTCGACGTCATCAGTCCTTTGACCGCCAACGGTGACTGGGCCGGATGGTTGTTCAGCCATCCACTGGACAACGACAACACGGACGGATCGCTGCATATCAGCAATTCCGTCAAATATACCTCTCCCGTTATCAACGGTTTTTCCGCGACGGTCGCCTATGGCTTCAGCAACCAAGCCGGTGGATTCTCTCAAAATCGCGCGTATACGGCCGGATTGAGCTACGTCTACAAGACGTTCACGGCGGCCCTCGCCTTCTCGGACCTTTCCAACCCTGGGTCAACGTCGAACGGGTCCGTGGCGAACGATGATATGGGGTTCGTAGCGAATAACCAGAAAACCTATGCGGCAGGCGCGAACTACGGAATCGGCCCGGTAACGTTGGGCGCCGTGTATACACACGTCGCGCTACAAAACCCGAGCGGTTCGATTTATGTAAGCAATCTCGGCCTGGATGGGACGGATGTCAATTTCGACAACGCGGAACTGAACGCGCGCTATGACATCACACCCTCGATCATGGTCGGTGGCATGTATACCTTCACCCGCGCGAAAGTCGAGCGCGGCGGTAATGATGAAACCGTACATTGGAATCAGGTCGGCGCGATGGCGCAGTATTACCTGTCGAAGCGCACCACGCTCTACACACAGTATGTCTATCAACGCGTGTCCGGTGGTACGACGGAGTCTGCGTTGGATCAGGCCTTAATTCCAGGTACATCAGGCGCGGCATCGGGGGGCACCCAAATGTTGGTACGCGTCGGCATCAATCACGCGTTCTGATCGGTGCATTGACGACGGATAGGGCGTAGCAGCCCTTTACGGCCAGCTCTAGGTATTTTTTTGTCCGCAGATCACCGGTTTTTATCCGCTCATGACATAGATGCCAGTCCGCGTGTGACCTAGACTGGCTTACCGGTTGAACCCTCTTTAATGGAGAATATCTTGAAGATTATTCAGGCAAGCGACGTCATGTTGACGCATCCCGATCACGTGCGCTTACCGCATGATGTGAAGTTCAGTCACGGAACGGCGTATAGCGGTGGGGTATACTCATCGATCGATGACGCTACTGTGCCGATGAGTGACCTCGGCTTCACCCAGGCTGATGGCACCTACGATGTGGTGAGCACGAGCAAGGGCTATTTCTTCCGACTGGAGGACCATCTAGATCGTTTTGATCGCTCTTGCGAGTTGTTCCGCCTGACCAACCCGCATTCGCGCAAGGAAACCGTCGAGATTTTGGAAAATCTGGTGCGCCTGGCGGGCACCAAGGAAGCGTATGTGTGGTGGGCCGTCACGCGCGGCCATATGCCCGACGGTGACGCGCGCACGGACCCCAAAGCCTATCAAAATTGCTTCTATGCCTTCGTTGTCCCCTACGTCTATATCGCCGATGACGAGAAGCGCACCCGCGGCCTGAACTTGTTGGTCAGCGAGGACTTCATCCGTATTCCAGCGAAGGCAGTCGATCCCCGAGCGAAGAACTTCCACTGGATGGACCTGAAGCTCTCTTTGTTTGAAGCCCGCGATAAGGGCCACGATTGGTCCGTGCTATGTGACGCCGATGGCTATTTGACGGAAGCGCCGGGCGCCAATATTTTTTACATCAAAGACCGCACGCTATATACACCCGATGCCGGTTGCCTCGAAGGCATCACACGCAAGACAACGCTGGAGCTGGCAAAAGAAGTGGGCCTGGCCATCCGCGAGGAACCCGTCCATGTACAAGGCCTGCGTGACGCCGATGAAGCCTTCCTGACCTCGACAGCGGGCGGCGTCATGCCGATCAACACCGTTGACGGGAAGATCATCGGCGGCCAGAACGGCCCGGGCGAGACGGTGGCGCACCTGCACAACTTGTACTGGGAAAAGCGCTGGGCGGGTTGGCTCGGCACCCAGGTGGATTACACCGCCGCCGTGCCGACAACGCGCTAAAAAAAGAAGAGGCAGATACTGCCTCGTTCCTCTCAACGTTCTTTCGATTCAGGCCCAATAGCGATGTTGCTTAGGCCTTTTTTGATGGCCAGGTACAAAGTCGCGATGTCGTTTTCGCCATCACCCAGTTGCTGTGCGCGTTCCAGATAGCGAATATAGGCGTCGGTAATCAAGGACGGCAGTCCCTCGTCGACGAAGGCATCTCGCACGATAAGTTGCCCGGCATGGTGAACGTTGATACTCGCCTGCTCACCGGACACACTGCCAGACGTGAGTCGCTCGGTGGAATCGTTCAAGGCCGTGTCCAGCATGCTCTGGAGGCTCTTCGTCGCATCTAGGAAAAGCCCTGGACTAATGCCGGCTTTCTCCGCCAATGCGGCGCCCTCGAAGAACGACGTCACACAGCCAAAATAATAGCCATACAGTGCGAGATAGACGTACGGAACCGTACCGGCATCTTCGCTCAGGAAGCGGATGCAACCGCCGAGTGCGGCTAATGTGTGACGGTGGGTGCCAAACGCAGCGGCATTCCCACCGTACAGCATCAAGGTGTCCCCTTTCCCGATATCCCTGGGATAGGCCATGATGCCGCCATCGATATAACTGCCGCCGTGCGCTTCCACATGCGCCGCCGTACTACGCGCTTCATCTGCACTGCCCGTGCTAAAGTTGACGATTGTCTTCCCGTCTAGCAATGTTGCAATCGTGGGCTCGCGCAGCAAATCCAAGGCGACGCTTTTGTCAATCGTACACACGATGATCAACCGACTTGCCTTGACCGCATCGGCGAGGGAGGTCGCTAGATGCGCGCCCGCCTCAACGCTTGCCTTGGCGCGTTCAGGCGAACGGTTCCACACAATCACATCCTGTTCTTGCGATAACATCGCGCGCGCGAGCGTCGATCCCATTGCACCGAGACCGATGACGGTCACGGCTTGTTTTGTCCGCTGATCGATCACCGACTCTCTCCTTGGCCTTCGCTAAAAAAATGGGGTGCATAAGGTTGCGTTGCACCGCCTCGTACTGCCCTCGACGATGACACCGGAGAGGACATCCACGCCAGCAAAAGTGACGTTGTCCATGCTTGGAAGTAGGTATCCATGTCAGATAATACTTTGTTGGGATAGCGACCAGAGTAATACCGGAGGGCACCGTTGAACATGTTCGAGCGGGCCACCACCATGTCGACGGTACACGCGGCCGTGCGCAGATGCTTGGTTCGGGTCGGCACACTTTACGTCGATGAGATACCCGCCGCCATGATAAGAGGCAGCGTCGAAGGGGGTAGTCCCCCCACAGAATAACGGAGGCGGATTCAGCCGGTCACTGCAACACCCCGATAATTGTTCTTATAAGATCTGAGGTGTTGTCATGGTGAGTGTCGCTCCCCATCTTCGATCTCGCGCGAGATATCAAGTAACGGTGCGTCAACCGGTATCGAGCCTGCCTGCAGAGGCGGCCTTTCTCCGACGCAGTAAACGACCCAAACCGTTGCTGTTGCGTCAGTATCCAAAGCTGTGTCGGCAGGTTAGCACCTTACAGGAGAAGGACGGGTCCCCCGAAAAGATTTCGGGCTGGCTGAGACGACAGAATGGCGCTGAGGTTGGAATGAGTATTCCGCACGAGACGATGTACAAGTCCCTTTTCATTCAAACACGTGGTGTATTGCGCGAGGATGTGAAGAAACATCTTCGCATGAAGCGAATGTTCCGGCGTGCCAAGAACCACCAGACCCTAAGTCGCGGAAACATCCAAGGTGCTATTTCGATTCGAGAGCGCCCATCCGATATTGAAGATCGTGCGATACCGGGCCACTGGGAAGGTGATTTGATCGTTGGTTCGCTAAACAGCGCAATCGCGACGCTTGTCGAGCGACACTCGCGATTCACGCTGTTATGCAAAGTAAAGAACGAAGGCGCGCTTGCCGTGATAGAGGCTCTCGCGTGACAGTTGCACAAATTACCTAGCGAGTTATATAAAGGCTTGAACTGGGATCCCGGCCAGGAACTGTCGACACACAAGGCGTTCTCGGGTGCCACAGATATGGCGGTCTACTTTTGCGACCCCGGCAGTCCTTGGCAGAGAGGCACGAACGAGAATACAAATGGGTTGCTGCGTCAGTATTTCCCAAAGGGCACGTGTCTTTCTAGCTTCTCACAAACGGAGTTAAATAGAATCGCGGAAAAGTTGAACACGAGACCTATAAAAACAAAACACTAAAGTTCAAGACCCCTGCACAGGAGCTTCAGGCAGTGTTGCATTGACCGGTTGAATCCGCCGCTACTGAAAAATGGGGTGACGTCGCCAACAGTGACAACCGCTTTCTGCTATCACCGCAACGGTCCAATTCAGCATGCTGCTGGCACTGTCCATGTGGGAGCGCAGCAGATCGTTGAGCGACGGACCGCCGAAACGCGCATTGCAGCGCTGCGCGAAATTCGTGCGCGACATTCCGCATTCGCGGACAAGATCGCCAACAGTCCAGCGGCGTGCGAGGTCCCCGTGCAACCGTGCAAGTGCCTGCCCGGTGCGAGAGTCAATGAGCGCGCGGAGACCTGCAGCGAGCGGAATCACCTACCCTTCCTCATACGCGCCATCATGCCGCTCGGGGGCGTCCCTTGCGCTTGGCCACGACGGGCTGCACATTTTTCGCCCCGGGCACGACTTTCAAGCTGCGCTTGAAATACGGCGAACTGAGCGTGGCCGTAGCCATATCCGAGACGGCCTCGAGCAGCGTCGGCGCCAGTTCCTCAAGACGCGCCTGGGGCAACCGGCTCGTTGGTCCGGCTAGACTCACCACGCCAACGACCAGGCTCGTCACCGGATGACGGATCACTGCGGCCATCGATGTCATCCCGACCTCATACGTGTCGCTGGCCATGCCATAACCGCGTTTGCGCGCGCTCGCCAACTCCTGGAGAAACTGCTGGATCGACTTCGGCGCTCTAGGCCCCGTCTGCTCCGCCTTGCCAATGCCTCCCTGCCGCGAAACCAGCTCCAGCGCTTCTTCGTCGCTCATCGTCGCAAGCCATGCCTGCCCGCTCGCAGTGCAATGAAGGGGCGGCCGACTGCCCATGTCCGGGTCATACCGAAGACCGGATTTCGCCCCTTGCGCCTTGCCGACAAACGTGATGTGATCGTCCTCGACCACGCCGAGCCGCGCAAGCTCGCCCGACGCCGACGCCATCCTGTCGAGCACGGGCTGCGAAATATCAAGCACACCTCCCGTGGACAGCCAGATCAACGCAAGCGACACCAGCTTGAGCGCCAGCACGTACTCGCCGTGCTCGTCCTGGCGCACGTACCCTTCCTCGCTTAGCTCGGCCAGCAGGCGATGAGTGCCGCTGCGGGGGATATTCAGCGTGTCGGCGATCGCGGCCAACTGCATACCGGCACCCTGTCTCGCCAGCAGTTCGATGATGGCTAATGCCCGCTCAAGATTCCCAGCCATATTGCAGTCTCGATCGGATTGAATACCGAATGAGGACACAATTCCACATCGGAACTCAAGTTGCGAAAATCCGCCGCAGGATAGCGAATGGTTTAGTGGCTAATCGCTTCGACCCGTTGCAGGCGCCCGCGCGCTTGTTCGTCGAGAAGCCGTTATACGTCGATGACACTTGATGCTCGCGCCTTTGGCAGACTGGCCTGAGGTGAAGTAATCACAGGTTATCTCCGGATTATTATGGGTGTTTCGATATCGGATGTCGGTCCGCGCAGCCTCTTGTGTGTGCTTTTCAACGGACCGCGTTGTACGCTTTCGCACGTATCAGCTGAGCGCGTGCGCCCGCGCTAGCAGGTTGAGTGTCGCATCGCGCAGCTTGCTCACACGTTCGAGCGCAGGCGCGATCTTTGCCCATTGCAGCATGGGGACTTCGAGGCTGAGCGGCAAATGGTCGGGAAGCGCACGCAGAATGCCGGCGAGATCAATACCGCCTTCGCCTGGAATCATCCGCTCGCACCGTGCCTGGAAGAGCAGCGTCTCGAGGTCGGTCGGACGCTCTGCGGGCCCATCGCAGAACTGTATGTAGCCAAAGTATTCCCGTGGCACTGCAGCGAGTTCCATCGTCGACGAGCCGGCTCGATCGAAGTGCAACGGATCGATGATGAGGCCCGTATTGCCACGGCCCGATGCCTTAACGATGCGAGCGCCCTGCGTGATGTCTTTCACATCGGTCCACGGCATCGGCTCGATCGACGCAGACAACCCGAGCGGCTGCGCGATGTCGCAGAGTTGCGCGAGACGGTCTGCGGTGCGCGCTTCGTCGGGGTCGTTGCCAGCCACCAGCACGTATCGAGCGTCAAGTTCTGCGGCGGTCTCGAGCATTGGCTGGTATTCCTTCACATCCGTCTCCGGCTTCAGACGGAGAATTTCCGCGTCGAGCACCTTGATGCCAGTGTCCCGTAGGCGCGCCAGCGTTTCACGTCTTAACGGCGTATTGCCCACGATCTCGTGTCGCACTTCCTGGTCGGTTGCAGGCAACAGACGCAGCCCGACGTAATCATAGCCAGCCTTCGCCGCGCATTCCACCATTTGGGGCGGCGTCAGTTCAAGCGCGGTCAACGCCGAGAGTAACATTCAAGGCGCTGATCACACCATCCCCAGTGTGACTCTCCGGGGACAGCAACAGCGGTCCTGCCGAGGAGGGGAAAGCTGCTTGCACAACGCCATGTTTTGCGCCAATCGCTTGGTGCTCCCCTTCTGCCCGACGACGGCCCCGACCACCTTTCCGTTCTGGACCACGAGCTCAACCAGTAGCGTCTCAAAACGCGCATCGACTTTTTGCTGCCGCAAGCTATACAGCAGCCGAGCAGCCAATGCATTGCCCATCACAAGCTGCGTGCCGCGCGCATGCCGTAAGCGATCCATCATGTAGCGGCCGACGACTTCGAATGTCCGGACAAGATTTTTCTTCGACGCAAAGGGTGCCAACAAGGCATCCAGATCGTTACGCGGTCATGGAACCGATTCAAATGAATTGCCAGCTTACGCAGGCATTGATGCCAGCCAACCGCGTTGATCGAATTTCCGGAGCGGGATGCGCTGAAAGGCGGTTAAAGCAAGATAATTAATATATGATCGTAGCGCCTCCTATCCCATTTCGATTATTCCACTGTCATCGAGTACACTTCATGCGCCCGCACATCGAGGCTAACGGTCAAGACGAAACCTCCAGCAGCTCGGAAAAAGCAAAAGACGCCGGCGCTGACTCTCCTCATCTGGACAAAGGCGAACAGAACCAAGCGGCAGACCACTCGTCACCGCACGCTCTCATCATCCACGAAGTGGTCCGCGAAGAGGGAGAAACCGCTCTCGAACGTAGCTCGATCGCGCTGACTTGGTCGGCACTCGCTGCTGGTTTGTCTATGGGATTTTCGTTTTTAACAATGGCCGTCATGCAGGCTGCTTTACCACATACCGCGTGGGCAACCTTGCTAGCGAGTGTTGGTTACTCCGTCGGTTTTGTCATCGTCGTGCTGGGCAAACAGCAACTTTTCACGGAAAGCACGCTGACGGTGATCTTGCCGGTGCTAGTGCGACGTGACCTCAGAACGCTGCTGGGAGCACTGCGCGTATGGAGTATCGTGCTACCGGTGAACCTCATCGGTACCGCTATTTTCGCGTGGTTACTGAGCGCGCCCGATTTGTTCGACGCGCCCGTAGTGAGCTCGATGCATGTCATCGCTCGTGAAACCATATCTCATAGCTTCGACATCACATTCTTGAAAGCATTGTTTGCGGGCTGGCTCATTGCGTTGATGGTGTGGCTGTTACCCAGCGCGGGTCATGCACGTCTGTTCGTCATTATCTTGATTACTTACGTGGTATCGATTACGAAGCTGTCTCATATCATCGCGGGATCGGCCGAATCGATTTTCGGTTTGATCAACGGCGACATATCGATAAAGGCGTATCTGGGAGAATTTTTGTTGCCGACTCTGTTGGGCAACGTCCTCGGAGGAATCTCGCTAGTTGGCTTGCTAAACCATGCGGCTATTGCACCTGAGATCCGCGATATGCAGTGATATCAAGCGGTGATCTGACCGCTTCTTGTCTGGGGGCTTGCTGCAACCCAACAGGAAGTCATGCGGCAATCCGTCGAAAAACTCAACATCGCGAAGCTCGCTGAGCCCGACGTCATCCCGTTTTCAGTAGCACTGGGCTTCAGAATCCGTGGTGATATGACCGCGTTTTCCGTCAGTTGCCGAGCGTAAGCCATTGGCGTCAGACCGCCCAGTGATTTCTTCGGTCGCTCTTCGTCGTATTACCGGCGCCATGTTTCGATCAGAACACGTGCATGAGCGAGGCTCGTGAACCAGTTCTCATTGAGGCATTCGTCACGGAAACGACCATTGAACGATCGATATAAGCGTTTTGGTTTGGCTTGCCAGGCTCGATAAGAAACAGCCTCACGCCACGCCGATGCGCCCGTGTCAGCATCGCTTTACCGCAAAATGCCTTGCCATTATTCCGCTTTTTTCGTAACGCCTCGCGCGTGACCTCAATCTCCCGCATCGACTCGGCCAACAACTTTTTCAAGCGCGTGTTCTCTGCCTCAACCTCCTTGAGCCGCTTGGCGTCGGACACGGTCATGCCACCGAACTTGCTGCGCCACAGGTAATAGCTTGCTTCGGAGAAGCCGTGCTGCCGGCAAAGCTCCTTGACCGGCAGACCGGCGTCTGCCTCGCGCAGAAACCCAATAATCGGTTCTTCGCTGAACCGCTTCTTCATGCCCAATCTCCTGACTACGTGATTGGACTTTAAATCCGCGCGCTACTCAACTCCGGGGTGACGTCGCCCCTTCGATGAAATCGGCAACGGGCAACGATATACACACGTGTCAAAAATATGAAATATTCGGCAAAAATACAACAATTGAAACCTTCAGGTCGGTCGTTATGGTGCCGTTAGATGCTATGAAACGTCTTCTTTAAATGTAATAATTACATAGATCTGTCATGACTATTACGCAGCGCATCACGACCGTACTATCCGTTTTCGTCACTGCTCTCATCGTCGTAGGAGTTTTTAGCCTGCACGCATTGAGCAAGTCGAATGACCGTTTTGATTATTTGGCAACCAACACCCTGCTAAGCATAGCGGATCTCGATAAGGCAATCGAGCAGCAAACTAAGGTGCGCGTCAATACGCTGATACTGTTGGCGTCGCCGGACGACGCCCCTGTCCAACAAGACGCTCGACATAGCATCGATCAAGGCCTGAACGCACTCGACGCTGCGCTCTTGCACTATGACAAGGCCGATAATTCAGACGATCATGATCACGAACTGACGCTCGCGAATCAACAAACAGTTGTTCAGTACCGGGCAGTGATCGAGGATATCTGTCGACAGGTCCCAGCGAGCCAACCTGGCTTCGTCAGCCATTTGTTACAGCAGAGTAGTGATTTTCGCCGCATCTCGAACAAGCTAGTAAACGGTCTGCGGGAGCAGATCGAGTACAACAGCCACTTAGGCGAGACGTTGCGCGAGGCTAATCACGCGAGTTTTAGCACAACACGGTGGAGCATGATCGCGTTGATCGTCGTCGCAACGATTGCAGCAGGGGGATTTGGGATTCTCACGCTTCTTTACGTGAAACGCAGCTTGGGCGACGTGCAGGGCACGATTGAGCGCTCGAGCCAAGCTCTTGACTTGACGGAACGCGCCGCGGTTGGTGGGAATGACGAAGTCGGACGTGCCGCCGCCGCGTTCAACGAACTCGTCACCCGTTTTTCCGGTGTGCTCAGCGATGTCAAGTCCGCTTCGGAATCTGTTTCTGTATCTACAAGCCAGATTGCAGCGGGCAATCTTGACTTGTCCGCGCGGACCGAAGAACAAGCGGCCTCGCTTGCGCAGACGGCATCCAGCATGAACGAGCTTACCGTCACGGTGAAGCACAATGCTGAAAATGCGCGAATTGCCAGCTCACTGACGGAAACTGCCAATTCAGTGGTCGACGAGGGCAATGGTGTGGTCGCGACCATGATGACCACAATGAGCGAAATCTCGGAGAGCTCACACCGCATCGCCGACATTACCTCGTTGATCGAAAGCATCGCGTTTCAGACCAACATCCTGGCCCTCAACGCCGCGGTCGAGGCAGCTCGCGCAGGAGACAGTGGACGTGGTTTCGCCGTGGTCGCGGCGGAAGTTCGTGCTCTCGCCCAGCGTTCTTCGACTTCAGCCAAGGAAATCAAGGAACTGATTGAGGTGTCGGTCGAGAAGGTCACTTCCGGTAGCGACCAGGCTGGCAAAGTTAACAATTCGATGACTGCAGTGCGTGATTCGATTCGCCGCGTGACAGAAGTGATCAGCGAAATCGCGAACGCATCCGACGAACAAAGCCGAGGAATCGAGCAGGTCAATCTGGCCGTGATGCAAATGGACGCGGTCACCCAGCAAAATGCCGCTTTGGTCGAGGAGGCATCCGCTGCGGCGCAATCGCTCAACGAACAAGCTAGCCGGTTACAGCAATCGGTGGCGGCGTTCAAGGTTGATACACATATGCAGCCAGAATTGCCGATTATTGCAACACTCACCGTGCGTACCCCTTCGAAGGGGACGACGTCCTCCAAGAAGTGGCCTGCCCCTGGGATCGTAGGCACTTCCGGTCTATGATTGGACTGCCCCTGAATCGGTGACACTTGCGTGCCTCACACCGAGGCCTGTTCAAAAGCCTCGCGACTGACGCCACCGAGGTAACTATGACGTCTGGTTCGATTGTAAAAGACTTCGATGCAGTCAAGACATCGGCACGCGCTAAATCACGGTAAGCGCCTGGTGCGGCCGGTATCTCAGCCAAAACTGGCAAGGCGATCATGCTCGACGTCCAGACCGATTTCGTGCCGTTGCCAATACCGCCAACAAAAGCGAGCCCGGAGCTGCCTATCGCGCTCCAACGCAACGGCATCTCCGTCTCGGTTACGTGGGCAAGTTCGCGTCTGGAAGACAACGCCACCTGGGTCCGGGAGATTCTGCATTGATCCGTATCGACGCTATCTGGCTTGCCGTTGAGCCGATGGACAGGCGTGCCGGCACCGAAACCGCCTTGGCACGCGTCGTCAAAGTCTTTGGTGCCGCGCACCCTCACCATGCTTATGTCTTCGCCAATGGCCGCGCGAACCGCTTGAAGGTGCTGGTGCACGATGGGTTTGGTGTCTGGTTGGCGGCCCGTCGCTTGAATACCGGCCGCTTCGTTTGGTCTCGCGCGGGCACGCACACCCAACTTGTACTCTCGCCGGAGCAGTTGAGCGCACTCGTGCTGGGCCTGCCCTGGCATCGGCTCGGTGAGGGCAGCATTATTAGCGTGATCTGAAGCGCGGCAATGCGCAGCCGCGCCAATAGGCAGGCGGCGTTGCCGCTGGCACAATAATGCCCAGGATCGATCCGACACAACCCCAGGCCATGAACGCAGATGAACTGCGCTCACTGGCTATGCAGTTGATGAACGACGTATGGCATAAAGCGCTGTCGGAGGGCGAATTGACCGCCTTTACCTCGTTCGAGTTCAAGGTGGGGTCCGGTGCACTCCGGCGTAGCGCGGTCCTGCAAAAGCTGAACGCTGGGGACCTTGCAGGCGCGTGCCGCACCCTGCCTTTATATGACAAGGCACGGGTGGGCGGGCGGTTGGTCGTACTCCGTGGATCAGTGAGGAGGCGAGCAGCGGAAATGCGAGCGTGCTTAGCAAACCCGTAGCAACGTAAATGCTAGGTCAACGAACGCATCCAGAGAAACCACGATGGCCGCTGCTCAAAAATACACGGTTGATGACCTTCAGCGTATTGCCGAGTTCGCTTGCCAAGAGATGGCTTACATCACATCCTTACATGAGCATTGGAAGCCCGCAGCGTATGACGAGACTATTTTCAGCCGTTTCAACAATACTTACGCTGGCCATAGCTTCAACGTTATCCGTGTAGCCCTACGCAGGGAGGTGGTGCTCGGCTTGTTAAGACTGTGGGATAGCAAGCCAAGAACCTTCAACATGCGTCTGATATCCGAAAACTTACGTGACGACGGATTATACGACTGCGTTCTTAGTCACATTCGAGACGCCTTTATGCCGTCTCCAGACTGCCGGGCAGAGTACCGGGCCAAGCGCACGCGTTTATGCGATCTGATCACCGATACTCAAGGCGAGTCCTCCAACAAATGGAAGTGCCTGTTTAAGATCCGAAATGAGCATCTGGCGCATCGCAATACGGGCGGCCAGCCTAAGCTGGTGGCCGTCGCGAGTGGTGACAAAGAAGACACGGCGGTAGAGTGGTTGTACAACCGTAGCGCGAAGATCGTAGAGGACCTGTTGGCCGTTACCAATGGACACACATACTCGTTTTCCGTGGCTGCCGGTGTCGATAACTTATATGCAGGCTACTTTTGGGATGCCTTCCGGCCGCACGGACCGCCGAGTTTTGAATAATGCGACTGTGCCCGGCCGTTTAGAAATGAAAAGACCCACAAAGGCCGCCCTAACCGGGACATCTTTGTGGGTCTCTGAACCAAATCTCGTACCAATTTAAAACGTGGGTACAGACGTGGGTAAGGCCCTGCTTCTCGGGAGAATATCCTTTGAAATCAGGGCCTTACTGTCGTATCTGGCGGAGACGAAGGGATTCGAACCCTTGATGCAGGTTTTGGCCCACATGCTCCCTTAGCAGGGGAGTGCCTTCGACCTCTCGGCCACGTCTCCGGTGTTGCGTTCTCTGAACTTCGTGTGTCGTTCAGAGAAGCGAGATAATAGCTGTTCTCGCCGCGCAGGTCAAACGGAAAGCGAAAAAATATTGTTAGACGCTTTCAAGACCGAACGCCTTGTGCAAGGCGCGCACAGCCAGCTCCGTATACTTCTCGTCGATCAGCACCGAGATCTTAATTTCAGAGGTCGAGATCATCTGGATATTGATACCCTCTTCCGACAACGTCCGGAACATCGTGCTGGCGATGCCGACGTGCGAACGCATGCCGACGCCGACGACGGAGACCTTCGATACCTTCGGCTCGCCCAGCACGCGCTCAGCGGCGACGTGCGTCTTGACCTGCTCGTTCAGGATGTCCATCGCGCGCGCATAGTCGCCACGACCCACCGTGAACGTGAAGTCGGTCTTGCCTTCGACGCTCTGGTTCTGAATGATCATGTCGACGTCGATATTCGCGTCGGCGACAGGGCCGAGAATCTGATAGGCGATGCCCGGACGGTCCGGTACGCCGATCACGGCAATACGCGCTTCATCGCGTTGAAACGCGATACCCGAGATGACTGCTTTTTCCATGGTCTCGTGGTCTTCTTCAAAAGTGATCAGGGTGCCGGAGCGCATCTCTTGTTCGAGCGCGATCATCGGATCGGTCAGGCTCGACAGCACGCGTGTTTTGACGCGGTACTTGCCGGCGAATTCAACAGAACGGATCTGCAAAACCTTCGAGCCCAGGCTCGCCATCTCCAGCATTTCTTCGAACGTGACACGATCGAGCCGGCGCGCTTCTTCCACCACGCGAGGGTCTGTCGTGTAGACGCCGTCGACATCGGTATAAATCAAGCACTCTTCCGCTTCCAGCGCGGCCGCCACGGCCACCGCCGATGTGTCCGAACCACCGCGCCCGAGCGTGGCAATATTGCCGTCCGGATCGACACCCTGGAAACCGGTGATGACAACGACGCGCCCTGCTTCCAGATCGCGCTTGACCTTGCTGCCGTCGATGCTCTCGATGCGTGCCTTGGTGAAAGCACTGTCGGTCTTGATCGGTACTTGCCAGCCTGCATAGCTGACCGCGTCGAGCCCTTCGGCCTGCAACGCGATCGCCAGCAGGCCCACGCTGACCTGCTCGCCGGTCGCGGCAATCACATCCAGCTCACGTGGACTGGGTTGCGGCGTAATCTCGTGTGCGAGTTTCAACAGACGATTGGTTTCCCCGGACATCGCCGATGGCACCACGACCATCTGGTGGCCCGCGCGGTGCCACTTGGCAACGCGCTTGGCGACATTCCGGATACGCTCGACCGAACCCATCGAGGTGCCGCCATACTTGTGTACGATCAGTGACATTATGATTTGAAGTCATTGGCCCCTGCGCGACTGTCGCGCGTGGGGCATCTAGGTGATACGCTGGAAAACGCCGGCCGCCGACGGCGCAAGCGAGTGGTAGAGCGTCGGCGAAACTGCGTATTGGCCGCTCTTGTGGGGCGGTGCCAGGACCGGCACATCACCCGGCGACGCGATAAACGCTACCGACAATCTGCTGCGGCTTGGCCATGACGCGCTTATGACAAAAATCTCGGTCAACATCCGGCCAAGAATCGAGATAAGCACGGTCGCAGCGAAAAATAAAAAAAATACAGGATACAGGGCCGAAAAACAAGCACGAATGGGGGAAAAGGCGCATTTTTACAAGCGTACCCCTACTCGTGGTCACCTCGCATCGCAGCGGGCCATGGGTGCCAATACAGCAAGACGACTTCGCCGGTCGCCCCGGTTTGCACCGCAGCGCTTCCCACCGCATCATTGCCGCGGTCCACGCCGACATCGAGCGTGAATGGCCAGTGGCCGCCCACGTGAGGGACGAAAATCAACCGGTCGTCGACGTAGAATAACGGGACATCCCGCAGCCACACCGGCACGCCGGCTTGCTGAAAGTGCTGCTTCAACGAGCGCGCCGGACGATCCACACCGAGACGAAGTCGCTCTCCTCCCTGACGCGCCCGGGCATGCATTACGCCGTAGCGCTGCCAGTCAGCAGGCAGCCGAAGGGCGAGCGGCGGCGGCATCGCTGCGTTAGGCGCTTGCATCGGGCGTTGAGCCAAGGAACCGTCGTCAGCGCCTGTCGCAGCGGATCTGCCATCGTCCAGGCGCACATCGACAATCCGCAACTCGCCGTGCCAACGCGGCAGTGCCCACACCGCGCCGCCCGGGTAGGCCA
>CAWUJR010000006.1:0-33823 GCA_963922375.1 uncultured Robbsia sp. | reverse complement strand
CGGCCGCGCTGCCCGTACGTTGCATGCCCTCCTTCAGCAAGTACGCGGCGCCGAGCGCGGCGGCTTGCGGCGATGCGGTCGGGTCAATGCCGTACTTTTGGATCAAGCGCTGACGCGTGTCCGGCGTGAACTGATACGGCGTCGTCGCGCCGGCGCTGCTCACCTGATCGGCGTTTGATCGTTCGCCAGTCGTCCGAATGCTCTGCAACAGGCCTTGAGGGATCCCGGCAGCATCAGAGGCCGCCGTGTCGGCAGCCGCATACACCGGGTCGTGGTAATCCGTGGGAAAGGTCGTGTTCGTCATTGCGTCGGATCAAACGAGGTCTGAGACGGGTTCGTGTAATACGACGGCGCGGCCTTCTTGCTGAAGGTCGTGAAGCTGTCGCCCTGTTTGACGAACATCGATGAGCCGTTCGGGCCTTGCACCGTCATGTCGCGGTATGCCGGGCCGAGCGAACCGTTATTGCTGCGCTGCCAGTCGCCGCGAGCATTCGACCAGGCCGCTTTGGCAGCAAGCAGTTTTTGGCGCGCCTGCAAGTACTTCGCCCAGGCTTGCGGACTATCGGTGATGGCCGGCACGTTCTGCACCGCGCGCGCCGTCGATGCGTCGGTGAAATTGCCGTTGACCATGCTTGCGGTCTCGGCCTGCGTGACGATGTTGGCCGCCTCGGCACGCAATTGCTGGAGCTGCGACGTGTCGCCGGTCCACTTGCGCGCGGCGTTATCCCATGTGGCGCCGAGCACGCCCGATGTCGCCCCGTTACCGACTTGAGAGAAAGCATTAGCCAGCTCGCCAGACTGGTCGGACAGCTGCTGGTTTGACTGCGCGGCCTGGTAATCCGGCTGCGCGTTCGCGATGGCAACAGGACTGCCGCCGGTCAGTTGCTGATTCACCAAGCCCGTGTTGGCCGTGGTCAGCGCGGTGCCCGCGTTCGTCGCGTTGATGCCTGCCTGCGCCTGAGCAGGAGCGTACGCGGCTTTGGTGCCTGCGGCGGATGCATCGGCCTGCGCTTGCGAGATCGCCGCCGGAACGCTGTTCTGCGCTACCGTCGCACCGGCTTGAGCATTTTGGTTCGCGTACAACTGACCAGCGGTATTGGCGCTTCCCGCGTTCAGGATTCCGGACGCTACCTGCATCGCCTGTTGCGGGTTCTTCGTGATCAGGTTCTCATATGCGCGCGTCGACTGAGCCCCAGCCGCGTCGCCTGAGTTTTCCTGACGAATTGCGCGCTGCTCGAGTAGATCAAGTGCGCCCTGCGTGTCTCCTGCCTGCAACCGCGCCTGCATGCCTGCCACCGTCGCTACAGCGTCGGATGACATCTGCGAACGGATGTTCTGCCAGTTCACTTGCGTCTGGTTCTGGTTCGCATTGATCTGGCTCGCAAACTCCGGGTATTGATTCGCCAGCGCTTGATAGTCAGCCGATGTCGCATTCGGATTGGCTGCCAGCGCCGCCGACGCCATCTGAAACTGCTGCTGCCGCTGGTTATTGCCGATCTGCAGCTGCGAGTTAGAGACAGCCGCCTGATTCTGGGCGTTAGTGGCGTCTATTGATCCGGGTAGCGTTGCATCGTTGTAGCCCAGTTTCTGGCCAGAAAGTGCGGCATTCGACATCGCTGTGTCGATGCCTGAACCGATATTGGAAAAATTGATCAAGTCGGCCATATCACACCCAAGTCGAGGAATTCGAGCCGTACACGGTCGAATATCGGTTGACGCCGTTGGTGATCGCACCGAGCGCCGAATTGGCAGAATTCGCCAACGACGTGTCTTGCGAGGTCTGAGCGTTCGCCGTCTGATTGTTCGCGGCGGTCGCAGCGTTCGTGTAATTGGTGCTCGCCGTCTGCGCGCCGGTGATGGCGTTCAACCCCGTCGACATCAGCGTGCCGTATCCCGCCAGTTTGTTGGTGATCAGGCCATTCAACGTTGAAATCGAGGTATTCGCGAGCGTGTTACTCGTGTTGCTTCCGCGCAGGCCGCCAGTTGCCGACGCATTGGCCAGCGTGGCCTCGTTCGCCGTCTGCATGTCGCCCTGATACTGCGCTCCGGTCTTAATCCCGTTGATCGCCGTGTCCTGCGCATCCGTGCCGTTCGCCCCGAGCAGATCCTCGTAATCCGAAAGCCCGGTTTGTCCGGCCGCCAGATACGGGGAAATCTGAGACTCCATGTTGTTGTACTGCGTGGTCGCAAGCTGCAAGCTATTGGAGGCGGACGCTTCCTGCGCGTCCGCTGCGTCACTTGCAGAACTGGCCGAAATGGCTGAGCTGGCTACGCCCGCGACTGCTGTCGCTCCGATAGCGGCCACTACCATGATTGATCACCCGATATCGCTTTCATATGTGCCTGCAAAATAGTAAGTACCTGCGTCCAAAGGATTTCCGTCATATCGATATAGCTTCGCCTGCGTTGACCCTGGTGGAATCAATGCATTCACTGCTACACCTGACGCGGAGACACCCGGAATGACGCCGTACTGGCTACTCAGGCTCTGATGCGTAAAGGGTAGTGAAACGGTGGGATTACCGGCTACGTCGAGCGTGACCGTTATCTCCACATAATTCAATGTGCCGATCTGGGCATAAACGCCCGATCCAGTGCCGATCGTGGGCGCCGGAGAGAATGCATTCATTGCGCTGCCGTTGACGGCATTGCCTATGGCGTCCGAAACCGCGCCGTCATTGTTCAGTGCGGCAAGCAGGGATCGCTGATCGACTCTCGTGAGATTTGGCATCAGGTGTTCAATGCCTCCAGTTCGACATCTGCGCCGAACCACGCGACGTGCTGCGTGGTGACGTGCTGAATCCGCAGTTGCATCTTGCTACGCGTCAGCGCGCCCGGAATCCAACGGATGCGGCCAGCATATGCCCCACGCGGCGCGGCGGCGGCAAAGCGTGTCCGCGACCATCTGATGCCATCCTGCGAATACTGCATGCCCACGCGCGATGTATCTCCCGACTGACCGGTGATGCACTTCAGTTCAACGGAGCGGAGGCCAGCAGACGACAGCGGCAACATAACGAGGGGGCCGGTAGAACGATGCATGACCGGATTTCCATAATGACCGCCTGTCGTAGAATCGAGATACCCCACACGGTTATCGGATACGTCGCCGCATGCCCACAAGCCATTGAACTGCACGAAATTGCGCGCGCGGTAGTAGTTGGCATTCGTCGGGCCGCTGTTCAGCTGCGTCCAGAACTTGATGCCGAGCGCCGTGGTCGCGGTGAAATCAAACACTAGGGTCTTTGTCGGCAGGTGGACATAGATGAATTCCGAGTCCTCGAACGACATCGACTCCATCGTTACCACGGCGATCTGTGCCGCTGTGAGCTTCGACAGCTCGTAATCGACCGCGGCAGAACTGATCTTGTCAGGCGAATTGCCATTCAGAAACCAGACACCATTCGGCATGTTGCGGCCTCCGCCAATCCATGCCAGCGAGTGATTCGAGTAGCACATCGTCTGCCGCGACACGCAACCAATATCGAACGTGTACGAATTGCTCACCGAGAATGGGAAGTTATTGCCACCGGTGT
This sequence comes from uncultured Robbsia sp., assembly GCA_963922375.1. GTDB lineage: Bacteria > Pseudomonadota > Gammaproteobacteria > Burkholderiales > Burkholderiaceae > Robbsia. The sequence goes on along the minus strand of CAWUJR010000006.1, from coordinate 30,287 downwards.
TCTGCATCGCCTGTGTGGTATTGCGGCCCAGCACATAGAGCTGATTGTTCAGCTTATAGATAGCGTTGATGCCATCCGGATCGTACTCCGCGCTGCCGTAGTAGCCGGGGAAGAACGCCAGATTCACGAGTGAGCTGCACCACACGTCAGTGCCATCGGTGACCATCACGTATCCGGCCATGAACGCAGCGTCTACGATCGGTTCGATGCCGGCAGACAGATCCATGTTGACGCGGATGAAATTGCCAAGCGATGTCCATGTGACGATGAACGATGCCCCGGTGCCGCCGCCGCTGCTCAGCACCTGCGTAACAGGATTCGACGGCAGGAACTTCGTCAGCACCTGCGGCGCGTTCGTGACGTTCGCCGAGGTGATAACGCCGCTGCTCGTTCCCGAAACCGTCACCGTCGCATATAACCCGAGCGCGCCGAGCGTAATCGTATCGTTGCCCGAATAGCTCGTACCGCCCGATGAGACCGCCACCGATGCAGCAGAACTGAAACCAGATGGGCTGTAGTAGTACAGATAGCCCGCACTGACTATCATCAAAAAGTCGAAGCTGTAATCGAGGCGACATTTCAGCCCATCGTTTGCCACCGTTCCGACCAGCGTGCGAGTACCATCGGTGCCGTACTGATAGACCGATGCGCCCTGTACCCGGTACATCAAGCCATTCCAGAGGATGCCGCCACGATCGGACTCGCCCGTCACTGACGATGCTACCCACTGCGTCAAGCCGCCATGCGACGTGCACGTGCCGGGCTTGTTATTCGTCGGCACCTGACGAAACTTTAGATTGACCGCGAATTCTCCCTCCACGGTGCCGGCATCAGTGACCAACGTGCCGCTTGTCATCAGCGGCATCGGGTAGTTCTGGGTCTGAGCGAGCGGGACGTTTGCCATCAGTAAATAACCACGGTCGGTTTTGTCACAGCCCAGGTGATCCGTAAGGAGAAACCCGGCTGAAGCATGAAAGCACCAGCAGTCAGTCCAAGCGCAGAAGACCCCAGTGTGATTGCCTTCCCAGCGCTGTCGATCAACTCGATCAAGGACACTGCGCCGCCTGCGACATTCGCTGTTTGGATACTTTGCGACGTGTTTGTGTACTTATACGGGCTCGTCGTCAGACTCAGCGTTTGCGGCGACGTTGTTGATGGCTGAACGCTCGGCGCTCCCTGGCGGCTGTGCGGCATGGCTATCTCACTTGTAATAGGCGACGTTGAGGATGCCGGTCGCAGCCGTTTGAATCACTTGGATCGAAGCCAGATTGCCGTCGTATTCAAGCACCGGGCCGACTAGCAGCTGCATACCGACCGCGGCGGTGGGCGCAGTGCCATCGTCGCGCCAGCGGATCGGCTGCCCTTCGGCTTGCAGGAGCGCGATACGGGCACCCGCCGGGACATTCAAAGGTGTCGCACCCGCCGGGCCGCTGATTTGCTGGTATCCAAGCGGGATCAGATTTCCGCTGATCGTTTGCGTCGGTACCGGCGCGGGCGCACCGGCCGTGGTCGCTTGACCGCCGATCGCCGCATTGACGTTCAGCGCCTGTCCAGTCGCGTACACCGGTGAGCTTTGCTTCGTGGTTGAATCGATTGCTGTGATGTTCATTTCATGCCACCGTGACGACGCCATTGTTGAGCCAGAGCACGCCCGATCCAACGATCGGTTGCACAGTGGGCAATTGGTTTAAGACCTGCAGCAATTGATTGATCGACGTGTTCTCGGTGACGCCGCCACCCTGGCTCCAGAGGGGCACCTTATCGCTCAGTCGCGGCGAATCATTGAACTGCAGGTTGTTGATCGTAGTCATCGCGTATCCCCGTTGAAGCTGCCACCCCAGAGTTCAATGTCGGGGTTGTCAAAGTTGGAATCAGGGCCAGCGGCGAGCTGCGGCGGCCGGCGGCGATAGAACTGCGGGCCGTCGGCCATCTGCTGATTACCCGATCCGAACGGCATATTGGAGTTGCGCTGCATGCTCGGGATGCTGGTCGAGTCGAAATACATCAGGTTGTCGCGAGCCAGTTTCAGTTGCGCGACGGTGACGCTCGACAGGTTCTTTCCGATGCTCGGAGCGGCAACCACCGCCGCACTCAAGACGACAAGATTGACCAGGCCGTTCGGTATATCCACGATCGTCTCGCTGTTGCTGGTGTCCGGCGTGCCCGAGAAGACCCAGCCCGATACCCGAGCGCCGCGCGTTTCCAGCTCGGCCAGATTTGCATCAAGACGCATCGTGATACGCTCGATCAGATCCGGATCCATGTCGATCGCGGCGTCAGCAAGGCCAAGCTCAGCAATGCCCTCAGTGACGAACCAGGATTTGGGCGCTTTCATTACGCGTCAGCCTTCGTGAGCAACGCCCAAGCCTTAGCGGCGGCGCTCGCCACTTCTAAAGCACTCTGCTCAGGGTTCATGTTCATTCGGGCTGTAGCTGCACTAGCTGCGCTCAACGCCTGATACATCGCGCTTTCCAGCACGCTGTAGGAGTCAGAGCCATCGGGGGCTGTCAGAACCATATTCGGCTTCATTCCGCCACCTTCGCTGCATCAGCCGCTGCCTTAGCCGCGCGCCCTTCCTTCGTGCGCAGATCGATCTTCTGTGGTGTTTCAGTGAAGCGTTGATCGCTCACAAGCGCTTGCTGAGCATCGCCCTCAACGAATCCTTCGGTGCGCGCTTGCTCGGCCAGATTGAGCCAATAAGCATCCTCACGATCTCGAAGCGCATCCTCGCGCGCGGCCAGCTTCAAATCCAGTGCGGCCAATTCATCGGCCCAAGACTGCAGGCGTTCACGCTCTTTGCTGTTCTCATCGGCGAGAGTCGCTTGATGGATCTGATCCGACAGCGAAGCATTCTCAGCCTTGATCGATCCGGTCTCGGCGGCCAGAAGCGCATGCTGCGCGTTCAGATACCAGCCATCCTCCTCGTGATCGTCGAGTTCATCCGGTGAAATGACCTTCTGGTGCAGCTTCCCCCAGACCTCCGAACCCTCACCGTTCGCTTCAGCCTTCGGCTTGAACACTGCTATTTGCATGGTTGACCTCTTTCGATTTGACGACGGTGACTGTGACGTGCGGCGCGCCGTTCAGGCCGCCCACTTCGAGCGCTTGCTTGGCGCGGCCATATCCGCGATCGAGCAACTCCTTTATCGCGCGGAACTGAATGTCTTCGTTCTTCGACGTGGTCATCATCTTGACCAATCTCGCAATCGCGTCGGGACCGTGCTGTTGAGCGAGCGCCTTGATGTCAGCAGTCACCTTGTTCGGCGTACCCGCAACACGGCCTCCAGTCTTGGGCGAACCGGGCTTTTTCCCTGGCTTCTTAGGCGCGGCGGCATCCATAACTCAAAAATCCAGCAATGTCTACTTTAGATTTCTGAAGTTTACCGAATTCCCAGCAATAAATACTACGGAATTCGGAAAACACAGTGGTTTTTAATGCTTACCCGAGGATTTTCGCTTTCAGTTCATCGAAGAAGCGATGCTCCGATTCCTCCAGTGCTAATCCGAAGCCCTCGATCTCCTTCTTGATGCGCTCGAAGTACAGGTGAATCTCGCCAGGCGTGGTTGCAGCAGGTACCGCGGCAACGGTTTGATCACCAGCGATGGCCACAGCCGGCACGGCCGTGGTCGATGCAGGTGGGACACCAGCGGCCGGGACCGATTGCTGGTTTTCGTCGACGCTACCGATCAATGTGGCAGGCGCGACAACTACCGGCACACCCGTTACGGGCGACGCCGTAGCCTGACCATCAGTGGAGGCTGACAAATCGTCGTTCGCGGCCGGCGTACTCAATGCAACCGTTGTAGCCGGTTGGGCGGCTGTCGGGACCGCTGCGACGGCAACAGGCGAAGTAGCGGTATCCGACGTAGCCGGCGTCGAGCCAGTGGATACCGTCGACTCCCCCGCTTCACCTTCTGAGGCAGCAGACGCCGTTGTATCCGTACTTGCAGCCGTGGCAGCCGTGCTCGAGGCGCTCGTATCGGCAACCGATGGGCTGGACGAGGCCGAGGCGGTGGCCTCCCCCGTGGCCGTGTCAGCCTCCGATGCCGTGATCAGCGGCTCTGCAGAGCTATCGACAGTGGCGCCGTCAGCGACCAGCGGCGCGACTTCGCTTGCCGTGAGCGTTTGGATCGACGAGTCCTGCGCGTCGTCGCTCGCGAAGATGATCTTCGTATTCGGGTTATAAAAAAGCGTTTGCATGGTCTTTCCTTTGGTGGTGGTTGCTACGAGAAATCAGAGCCGGCCGGCCAGGACCAGAGCGATGACGATGATCAACAGCACGCCGACGACGCTGACGGGCCGGTATCCCCAGGTCGACGACCATCCCCAGGTGGGAAAGCCGCCTATCAAGGCGAAGATCAAGACGATGATGAGGATGGTTCCGAGTGTCATGGTTTGCTCCGATCAGGTAGTTTTGAAAGCTGCAATACGCTCGGCCAAAACGCCCGAGTATTGGTGCATGTAGACCTCTTGCATCACCAAGCGGCCACGCTCGGCATCGTCCAGGCCTGCATAAATCGGCGTGCCAAAAAAGGCGTTGAGCTTCTGAATTTTTTCATCCAGATCCGCCTTCTCATCGACGACGCGCTGTTGGTGCGGTTGATAGTTCACGCTGCTCTCCTGTTTTGCTGCTGTTGGCGCCATTCGAGGAATGGGCGGCGGATTGAGTAGTTGAAAAGAGCAGCGGCAGCCACGTCTGTGTCCAGTTCGCGGCGCGATTTGATCTTGCACGCGAGACGAATCAACTCTGCAGCGTCATCGGGCGTCACCCGCTGCGATGCGAGGTCCGAGACCCACTCAATGAACTTCGGATCGCGCGACCAGATGCCCGCGAGGCGCGTCAGGCCGGTGCTCATCGCCCTACCTCCTGCGTCATGACCTCGTTGCAGTGCGGGCAGACGACGCGCCAGAAATTGCCGCCTTTGCCGTTGTCGATCATTTCGGCCTCGGTGGCCGAGTCGAACTCGAACATGCATCCGCACGGGCGGCAGTGGCCGTTGACCATGGTGTTCGGGCGTTCTTTGCCTGGGACAACGATTTTCATGCTCGGGTCTCCGGTCGTTTCCAGTACTCGCGCTGCACGAGGCGCGTCGCGGCATCGACTTCACCGATCGTGCACATGCGTAGCTGTTGGCCCCACAGCGTCAACGCGTGCCGCACGTCGCGCAGCGCATCACCATCGAGCGCGACCTTGCCGGTGCGATCAAAGCGCGGCACGGCGCGGCGCATACCATCCTGGGCAGCCGAGAGCGTCGGAATCATTTCGGCGCCGATCCCGTTATGGGCAAGCGTCCATGCTTGATTGAGCGCGTTGGCGATCGAATCCCACTCGCGGCGCGTACCGTGGCCATGCGTGACTGCCTCGAGCGCGGACAGAACGATCAATTCGAATTCGCCCGCATCGCCGTCGTCGAGCGGCTCATGAGCGATGCTCGCGGCGATCAGGACGTTCAGGCCGGACGATGCCGGGACGCGCGGAACGTAGCGCTTGCGGGGTTTGGTGGAGCGGCTCATGCGAAGTGCCTCCGGCCGTAGTGGGCGATCAGCGCCGATTCCGCCCGGTTGTGGTCTTTCTTGCGCTCGAATCCGGCCATGCCGAACAGCGTGCGGGCGACTTCCAGCGCGGCATCTTTGTCGCTGCTCAGTCCGAAGAATTTCTTCCACGTCTGCGGCGGCACGCGGCGCACGTCGAAGCCGCCGAGCCGAAGAACAGCCATGATCGAAGCCTTTGACGCCTCGAGCGACGCAGACGACAGCGCGCTCTTGCCAAATGGACTGGCGTGCTCGACGAAAAACAGCGCCGACTCATCAGCCGGCACCCAACGGCGCACCAGATCGCGGAAGCGCTGCACGTCGATTTCGTTTTTAATCGTGCCACCGTCGGTCGGCATCACTGGCAGATCGTCGACAGCAATGAGGCCGTGGTCGACGTGGATGAAACTGACGGCGCCCGTTAGACCCGGATCGATTCCAGCGAAGATCATGCTGCTATCCCCTTCCCTCTGAGTGCCCGGCGCACCGCATCGGCTGCGTCTTGGCCCATGTTTCGTTCGTAGGCTTCGATCTCGCGGCGCATCACCGGAACCGAGAGCTTTTCCAGCGTGGCCACTAGCCATTGCTGAGGCTGGCTGAGCGTGTGCACAAGCGGCTTCTCCCGCGCGCGCATAGTGGTGACAAGGCGCGAGATCTCCGCGGGTGTAGTGGTTAGGCTCATTCGACCTCCGAGTAATGTGGCTCTGCGTAATCCGCACCTACGACGGGGGCAGATGGAATCTTTTGCTGCTTGCCCTTTTCGCGCGTTTCGTCGATTAGGACGCGCTCGAGACGGGATAACCAGATCTTGACGACTGGGACATTGGGCGCGTGCGGCGACGCATCTGCGAGACTCAGCATCAGATCCCGGCGTCCAGCTTTGTGCAGCGCTTGATTGATGCCTTGGTGGACCAATTCCCAATCGTCAGTCCCGAGGTATTGACGGATGTCGATGGTGGCGGCGACGATCGGGCGTAGCGCGTCGGAATTGAGCGCGGCTGTGATCGCGTCATTGACGCCGCCCGTGCGGTCGTAATGGCAGAAGCAGACCCATTGATCGCTCCCACCCTTGACCGCGCCGAATAGCGGGCAGCCAAACGCTGCGCAATATCCCCAACGATCGTCGCGGCCGTTCATGCATGCACCCGCTGGTATTCGTCAACGCGCTGAGCCGCAGCGCTTTTTGCCTGCGCGAGCTGCTGACGTTCCCTGGCAATGCGCGCTGCGTTAGCCCGCTCAAGCTTTTCCTCCTGGCTTGGCATCGTGGCCATGATCGATTTCAGACGGGCAAGGCCTTCCTCCGATTGCGATTCGCTCGGAGCGTCATAGCCGATTGCTAGAGCGTCCGGAGCTGGCAAAAGGTGCTGCACCGATGCCAACGGGATCCGATTCAGACGTACGGCGTCAGCAATGACGGCTTGGCGCTTGCTGGCATCGAACCCGAGTGAAGTCAGCCAGACAGGCGAGATCCCGGCGGCTCGACGCTGCCCGACGATGCGCGTGTACGCGTCCTTGAACGCCATCCGCATTGCTACCTCATCGTCGCCGCAGGCTTTCGAAATTTCGAAAGCTTCCGCCATGTCCTGTGTCCACACGACGGTCGCCGATTCGTCCAGCGATGCGAGCGATATCGCCCAAGCTTCTTCGGCGCCAGGGCGCCCGTCTTGCTCGGGGGCTCCGCGAAGCTGCGCAATCAGGTCCGCCGGCTTCGGGGGAAACTGGCCGCGCTGCGGGTCACGCAGGTGCGCAGAGAACGCGCGACGCACATCAGCCAACGAGTATTCGCCGAGAGACGCGAAGAACAGCGAACGCGCGTCTGCCGTCAAGGACTTGCTATGCATCGAATACGCGGCGTCTAGCACGCGAGCGAAATTGTCGAAGTCATCGGGTTGCATGGTCATACTCCGGTCCGAAAAGCATTTCCTTTGCCTTCGCGTTCTCGCGTTCGTTGAACGCTTGGCGGGATCCAGCGTCGTTCGTCAGCCTTTGGTTCGATTTGATTTCGAACAAGCCGCGCCACGAGTTGAGCGTCGATTGCTCGAGCACTGCGCGCGGTCTGTGACCGGCTTGCATGAGCTTTTCAAGCTGGCCGAACGCGAGCTTCACGGCGTCATCGGTCAACGGGGCTTTGATTTTTTTTCGCATGGCGACGAATGCATCCCATGCGTCTTCAGGAATCCAGTCCGGCAACTCGAGCGATTTTTTTTTCGCCGCGGCGCTTGGTTCTGGCTCCTGGCTCTGGCTCTGGTTAGGCTCAGGCTCAGGCTCTGGTTTTCGATAGGCTTTGGGACTGGTATCGAAAGGGTTCGGGAAGGGTTTGAATTTGGACAGCTTTTCAGCGGAAAAACGGGGTTCAAATTCGGCTAAAGCCCAGGCCAGATAAGCCTTTACGCCGCAATCATCCGGAATCTGGTCGAACAACTTTTCAGCCGCCTTGACCACATTTGGGTTCTCGGGCTGATTCCACTTCAAAAACTTGTGGATAACTACCCAATTTGACCCTTCCGAAAGGGTTGCCCAACCCTTTCGATACAGTTCAGCAAACCCTTCCGCAACCCTTTCCATAGGCCATTTCAGATCATCAGAAACGTATGCCTGAGGAACACGAAAACAGCCCAACATGTTCGAATGCGGGCTTGTCAAAAGATAGGCGGCCAACGTTCGGCCGTCCTCTGTCATCGACCGAATGTCGCTGCTTGTCCAGAACGATGAATGAATCTTTCCGTACTCGCGCATCACTTACCTATTCCCGCACGCGCCGTAGCCACGACGCGCGCATTTGCAGTTGGCCCCGATCTCATTTCCTTGGGCGAGCCAATCCATGTAGCCAGGCGTCGTAATGACGAGACCAAGGACGCTCAAGATGTCGTCCAGCTTGTCGAGCGTGATGCCCGCGCCGCCGGAAATAACCTTCGAGATCATCGAACGATCCCAGCCAGTGCTTTCGAGCACACTCGCCTGGAGATCTGCATTGGTCGCTGCCTTGCGAAATGCCGACTCGAGCAAAGTCGGCTCGTCTGCTACTCGAATTGGGATCTGTGCGTTCACCGCTGTTCACCGCGTGTCAAAAGGTTAGGAATGCGGGTGCATGCCTCGACAGATAAAGTCGAACCCATGGACTCACCACGCAGGAAATGGTGGGGATCCCTCTCGGAGATAGAATCGTGATCGCCACAACCACAACTGCCACCAACTAGGGGATCCCCATGGCTAGTAATCTTTTTATTTCGTACGATCTGAGCACCCGGAACGGTGCCCGCGACTACAAGCCGCTTTTCGATGCAATCCATGCACTTGGATATGCTCAACACCTGGAGTTGTCTCAGTTTTTTCTCAGCACCGCTCACCCGGCGAAAGCCGTTGGGGATCATCTTTGGTCGCTGATGAAGAACTACGACAAACTTCTCGTCATAGACGCAAAGACCAATTTCGCCACTTGGTACGGACTTAAAAACGAAACGGGCCATGGGATTCGAAGTCACTGGTCCACCTGACACGCGGGTAAAGAGCGCAGATATTCGACTGCTGCCAGCGAGTTGCGAAAGCCTGCGCGACCACCAAACGGAATCGTCCCGTACTTGAACTCGACACCTAGCGCCTTACCGGCTAGGTGGAGAAGGAAGAGTCGTGTCGTTTTCACGCCGCCACCTCGTTGGGACGGTCGGCGGAATCGAACATCGCGGCGCAATCGTCAACGCTTACTGCGCCGTTGGTGATCGTTCGGATGTGGATCGCCTGGTCGAGGGAGATCCGCGTCTTCCCCCGGATCCATTGGCTAACCAATCCCTGGGTAACGCGCGGCTGGAATTTCAACGAAAAGGCCTCTTGTGAAAGCTTGGCCTCCTTCAGGTAGTCATCGAGTCGCATAGCGCCTCCGTATTAGCAATGCTTCTATTCTATCGAATTAGCAACGCTTTTCAAGAGGTCATTTCAAATAAAAGCGACACTCATAGAATCGTGGTCATGGAAAAGACAAAACGCCGCGAGCTTTCGCAGCAGGAAAAAGCTGACGCCAACCGCCTCGTCGAGGCCTGGAAGGCCTATAAGGACAAGCACCCAGGAGCGACACAGGAGTGGCTTGGTCGAGACACGGGGCTTGGCTCCCAAGGGTTGATCGGACAGTACCTGCGCGGGATAATCCCTCTCAATCTTCCTGCGCTACTCGCCTTTTCTAAGACGCTTGGCGTGGAACCCGGAAGCATCAGCCCCGTGCTGGCTGCTCTATTAGAGTTGTCGAAATACCCTGATTCCAACTCGGCGAAAGAGCACAAATTTGACAAAAATGTCGTCCCCGCAGAGATCGGTCGCCGAAGAATCCCCGTCATCAGTTATGTCCAGGCGGGCCGGATGACGGAAATGCGAACGCCCTTCTCCGCAGGCGACGTGTTCGAGTATTTAATGACGGACCTTGCGCTGTCAGATCGAGCATTTGCGCTTGAAATCCGTGGCAAATCAATGGAGCCAGAGTTTCGCGAGGGGGATCACGCGATATTTGATCCTGAAGTTGCCCCGCGCCCCGGCGATTTCGTCGTGGCCAAGAACGGATCTGAAGAAGCGACTTTTAAAAAATACAGGCCGCGTGGCGTCAGTTCAACCGGTCAAGAGATATTCGAATTGGCCCCGTTGAACGACGACTACCCGACCCTGAGAAGCGATTCCCAGCAGATAACGATCATTGCGGTTTTGGTCGAATATAGGCGCTACCTAAGACGATGAATTGGGGATTTTCAATGCGAAATAAGGGATTGATTGGCGCGGCTATCGCAATAGGTTTAACTGCCTGCGCGAACAGCGGAGCCCTGATGGTCGGCCCGGACACATATCAGGTGTCGACGCGGGTGCCTCTTACTGGTGCTGCCGGCGCGCAAAGCGATGCCCTCAAAACTGCCAATGAATACTGTACGTCTCTCGGGCGCCAGATCCTCCTCCAGCATTCAGCGTCCGGTGAATGCGCGCTGCACGGCGGATGCGGAAATGCGACGGTCACTTTTTATTGCCTAAAACCGGGAGATCCGGCGCTACATCGGCCGACAGAGCACACGGATTCCTGACCCAGGGTTTTCAGCAGACGATAGTCCGAGCCCCTAGGGGCTTTTTTTTATTTCAATTTATTAGCATTGCTCTTGCGCTTATGTAGAAGCGTTGCTAATATTCATCTCATGCACCTCACCCAGGAACTGAGATGAACCGAAACCAAAAAGCCCATATCACGCTGCGTGAGCAGGCGGTGATTTACGACATCGATCCGAACCGCGCCGCGTGCCGCGCGGAGAACGCGGATCAGATGCGCCGCCGCGCTGAACGTGATGCCGAGGCGCGTGCGCTGACGTTCGGCTATGCCCGCCCCGAGATCCTGCTGCTGAACGGGGAATGGGTATGAGCGCGATCAAAGACGGTGGCCCGGCGTTTCCGATTCCGATTACTTCGTCGCCAGACGGAACGATATACGACTCGTTGGAATTCTCTAACGGGAAAACTGGCGGCATGACCCTGCGCGACTACTTCGCAATTCGTGCGCCGGAACCTAGTGAAAGCCGCATAAGCATTAATAGGAACCGCGACAGTAATCGCAACCCGCATAACGAATCGCATAAGCCGCACATCCGGTCAGAAGTTGAGATTCGATGCGACCTGGCATACGAGTACGCCGACGCCATGCTGCGTGCGCGGGAGAAGTCATGAGCAAAAAATACCTCGTTAGCTTCGGCTACTACTCAAAGTTCATCTTCGACACGCGTGAAGAGGCAATGCGCTTCTATATGGCCGCCACGGAAGGCACGCCTCTTACTGAGGTCTACATGGCGGAGCGTGCTGAGAAATACGAGAAGGTTCGCTACGTCCGCGCGGCTGAAATTGATGTCTCGCTCGCTACCGTCGATCCGGAGGCAGTGGCCGCACATATGACTGAAAGCGAATTCCAAGAGCGTGCGAAGAAGCAGCCGACCGACATTGATGGTGACGTCAGCCTGATTGCTGCACCGCCCGTGGCAATCGCACACGACCCGGTTGTCGATACGGATCCTTTCTGATGAATCCCGACCGCATCCAATGGCAGTTCCAGTGGCTCGATTTTGACCTGTACGAGTGGTCTGACTGGATCGACTGCGACGAAGAGGATGCGGTCGAGATGAGTGGAAATCAGCGGTTCAAGACTCGGTACATCCGCGTGCCGGCCAATTTCGTTTAAGGAGATTCACCATGTCCCCCTACGCACTCTTCTTCCTCCTGCTTCTCTTCCTCGGCGGCGCTGGTTATGGCGTGCACGAGGCAACCAAGGGTGGCGGCTCGCCGTCGTTCTCCTGCCGGGCGTGACCATGACGACGCAATTCACTCCCGGTCCGTGGGCGGTGACGCGCCCACACGGCGACCTGATCTATGTTGAAGCGCGTCATGGTGGGCGCGTCTACACCCACATTGCGACGTTCGAGAAGGAGGCGAACGCTGCGTTGGTGGCCGCCGCTCCCGAGCTGTACGAAATCGTCGCGGGCGAACTTGCCAACCTCGAGTTCAACTCTCTCGGCAACGGCTCTCGCGCAATCGAGATGCGCAAGGTGCTGGCGAAAGCGAGGGGCGAATGAGTCCACGGCACGCGGCGGTTGTCGCCTTCTCGGACCGCGTTGCCTTCGCCGCGCTGGTCGTCTGCCTGAGCATCACCGCTGCCTTTGTCTGGAGCCAACTGTGAATTTTGATATCGAGAAGTGCCCGAAGAAGAAAGAGACGCCGCTGTGGGTGGGCGCGGTGATCGCCGTAGCGATCTCGTTCCCCATCTTGGCCTTGACGTTCTATGTCCTCTCGCTCGGCGAGCCGGCGCCGTATCACTCGGAGCAAACGTGATGGATCGTGCCCCGTTCGTCCCGCACCTGGAGTACGACCTCGACATCGAGGCGTACCACGCCCGCGAACCGATCAGCAAGTCGGGACTCGATCTGATCGCGCTGTCGCCGGCGATCTATTACGGCCGCGCGCTGGACCCCAACCGGCCGCCTCGTGCGGTAAAGCCTGGGCAGTTGGAAGGAAACCTCGCCCACTGCGCGATCCTTGAGCCGGCTGAGTTCGAAAAACGCTATCGAGTGGTCCCGGCAAACGCGCCGCGCCGCCCCACTGAGGCTCAGTGGAACGCTGCCAACCCGTCGGAAAGCAGCGTCAAGGCGATGGCCTGGTGGACTCAGTGGAACGAGCAGACCAACGGCGCCACGGTCGTCACGAATGACCAGTACACGACCGCGATGCGCCAGGCCGAGTCGGTGCGCAAGATTGCCGATGTTCGCGATGCGCTCGATCGTGGCCGCGCCGAGGTGTCAGCGTTCTGGACGGACGAGATGACCGGCGTGCAGTGCCGCGCTCGTCCGGACTGGGTGCATGACTGCGGCTCCGCCGGTGACATCTTGCTGGATGTCAAGACCTATGGCGATGCCAGCGCGCGCGAGTTCCGGCGTCAGATCGCTCGCAAGCGGTATCACGTGCAAGACGCTTTCTACAGCGATGGCTATGCCGAAGCGGCGCAGCGCGCGGTGCTCGGCTTCGTGTTCGTCGCCGTTGAATCCGAATGGCCGTATGCAGCCAATGCCGTGATGCTCGACGACGAAAGCAAAGCCGCAGGACGCTTCCAATACAGCGCCGACCTATCCAAGTATCAGCAGTGCCTCAGCACCGGCGCATGGCCGGGATACAGCAGTGGCATCGACATCGTTTCACTGCCCAACTGGGCACTCAACCAGATCGAGGAATGACCGTGGCACAAACCACCAGCTTGTCGAACGTTAGAAACAATCAAGTCGCGGTGCGCCCGGTCGACAAGGTCGCACACATGCTTGCAAGCCCAAGCATGCAGGCACAGATCCGCGCCGCGCTGCCGAAGCACATGACGCCGGAACGCCTTGCGCGCATCGTCACGACCGAGATTCGCAAGGTTCCGAAGCTGGCCGAATGCACGCCTGCATCCTTCTTTGGCGCCGTCATTCAGTGCGCGCAGTTGGGTCTAGAACCAGGCAATTCGCTCGGCCATGCCTACCTGCTCCCGTACGGCAAGGACGTGCAGTTGATCATCGGCTACCGCGGCATGATCGACCTCGCACGCCGCTCGGGCCAGATCATCAGTATTGATGCAAGGGCGGTCTATGACGGCGATAAGTTCGAATGCCGCCTGGGTCTCGACCCGCATATCGACCATCAACCCGACTGGTCAAACCCGAATCGGTCGAAGTCGGAAAAGCTGCAATTCGTCTATGCGGTCGCGAAGCTGAAAGACGGTGGCCTGCAGTTCGATGTCATGTCGCGATCGGAGATCGAAGCGATCCGTGGCCGCAGTAAGGCCGGTAATGGCGGTCCTTGGAAGACCGACTATGCCGCGATGGCACTGAAGACCGTAGTGCGCCGCCTGTTCAAGTTCCTGCCGGTCAGTATCGAGATTCAGCGTGCGGTGACGCTCGACGAGCGCGCCGACATTGGCCTGTCTCAAGAGCATGGCGGGATTCTCGACGGCGAATATCTGGCGGCCGACGACGATGGCGTCATCGCAGTAGAGAACAACGCCAGCGAACCGGCACCCACCTTCGACATCGCCACCCTTCAAAAGCGCATCGCCGAGTGCAAGGACATGGAAGTGCTCGACCTGATCGCAGAAGACATGCGCGACCTGCCAGAAGGAGACGCAAAGGCCGATCTGATGCAGGTGTACCGCGATCGTCGCGAAGACATCGCCAGCCAATAACCCATACCAAAATCGGAGAAACCTATGAGCATCGATTTGCAAGCGTTGGGATTTACCCAAGAGGAACTGCAAGAGCGTGTTGTCGAGCGCATCGTCGAATCCGTTATGACGGATCGGGTATATGACCCGGACAGCGATAGCGAGTACGAACAGCACTCCGCATTCCGTGCAGATTTGAAGAAGCGTGTAAAGACGCGCATTGACGAAAAGATAGACGAGTTGGCACAGAAATTCGTACTTCCTAACGTGTCCGAGTACATCGAAACGCTGACCTTGCAGCAGACGAATCAATACGGCGAGAAGAAAGGCGAGCCTATTACTTTCATTGAATATTTGGTGCAGCGGGCGCAGGACTATATGCAGGAGAAAGTAAACCACAGTGGAAAAAGCAAAGCCGAGGACTCTTATTCGTGGAGCGGCACCCAAACCCGGATTACCTACCTGATTAACAGCCATCTGCAGTACAGCATCGAAACGGCAATGAAGGATTCACTGAAGTTGGCGACCGGCGAGATTGCGAGGGGATTGCACGAAACGACTCGTTTGAAGCTCAACGAGATCGCCGCATCCATGAAAGTCGCCGTTACCACCAAATAAGGAGAAACCTATGTTCCGTTTCGCAGAGCAAGCCGTCAAAGTCCGCGCCATCAGCGAGCGCAGCGAGAAGCACGGTAAAGAAGAAGTGCCGGCGCAGTCGGTGTTCTTCGTCATGAATGTGGGCAACGATGCCCTGTATCAGTTCGATGATGCCCTTGTCGTTACCCTGTTTCGTCAGGCGCGTCCGCGCGATGGTGAAATCGCGATGCCGCTCGACGAGTTCACGGAAATCCGCTTCCCTTGGATGGGTCCGATCAGTCTGCAGCGCGAGTTCAAAGGCTATCAGCTGCGATTCAAGTTCGGTGCGCGCGATGAGTCCGACGTGCTGCTCAATGACGTCACGGTCAAGGGAATCACGTTCCAGCCGCTCGAAGGCGGTCGCGTGTCGATCCAGCTGCAATGCAATATCCGTCCGGCCAACGAGAAGGAACAAGGCATCATCGCCCGCCTGCTCAAGCGCGAATGCATCATCTCGTTGCTGCCGCCGGAGGTGTCGCCGGATCTGGTGGATGCCATGCAGGCAGACATCAAGCCGCCAAAGAAAGGCAGGAAGCCGACGGAAGCCCAGAAGAACGCCGCAGCCGCATTCGAAGAGCACTTCGACGACCCTTTCGCGGGCAGCGATCTCGAAGGCGGTGCGGAATGAGCGCGACGCCAGAAGAAATCCAATTCCGCGCGCTAGCTTTACGACTTCGAAATGCTGCGTTTGAGGAAGGCGCGTTTGAGCACATGGAACATGTGAGTGACGCAAAGCTGGATCGCGCAGATAAGAAAACGCGATCAGCTCTAGATGCATTGCTGGAGTTTGCTACCGCGGCCGCCTCGCCCTGGCAGCCAATCGAGACGGCACCGACAGGAAAAAAGGGCATAGCCTTCATGAGGCTAGCTTGGGGTCACGATAGCGATAAACGCATCGGAGACGGCGTACGTATTGGCGATACGTTTTACGCATCAGGAGTCTTCTTTTGCGCGGGAGGCGTAAAGCCTATCGAAATCCGAGAGGTGCAAGTCAATCCAACCCACTGGATGCCCCTCCCCGCCGCTCCTGTATCAGAACAGGGGGAAGCGTGATCTGTCTCTAGCTCATGAAGTCAGCGATCGTTAAGCGCACAGAATCGGAATCGGCCTCTAGAACACGATCCATTACCAATCGATCTATGACGATCCTGTTTTCCCGCATTGCTGCCTTGTTGCCGTCCGTAGTTCCATCCGATCCCAGGGCGCTGATTAGAGCTTCTTCGCTGATTTCGATGTTGATAAGTCTTTCATGTTTCGACCCGACGACAGAGATTAATGAAGTGCCGACTGTTATGAACCGCATGGCCGCTCCTTGGTGACGTTTAAAACCTCATCTTGCCAGCGGACCGCGCGGAGCACCACGACACTGCATTGACATTTTGTTGAGGTTACAAAATATATATGGAGCTTGGCATGACCACTACCCACCACCCCCGCTCATCCGGGGAAGCGATCAGCGATGAGCAGATTCGCAAGTTGTTCTTGGACAGCGGTGGTTACTTGGCGAACGGTACAGCCAATGACCGCATCGTCAAATTCGCCCGCTCCCTGCTCGCCCTCGCCCCGCCAGCAGCGCCGAGCGTGACGGCGGAAGCGGTGGCAGCGAGTGATGATGTGCAAGACACGATGGCGGTAAGCTCGGTTGAGCGTGCAGCCGCCACATCCTACGCCATCGGGAAATTGTTCGAACGAGCAGGCTACTCAGACGACACCGAAGTGGTAGAAGCCGTTCGCGTGCTTCTCGCCCAACGTGCCGGGACGGGTGGGGATGCGAAGGATGCGGCGCGGTATCGGACATTGCGAATATACGGAGCGATTGTTGAATGGGGTTATGCCGGTCCGTGGAAGTACGGAGACGCAGTAGACGCGGCCATCGACGCCGCTATGGGAGGCGAAACGAAATGAGCGACGACAAGATGCGGGAAGCGTTTGAGGCGTGGTATGCAAAAAAATTCGAATGCGACGACATATTTGGGAGATACGAAGTCTCGGGTCAGTACGTCGGGACGAGCGTTGAGATTGCTTGGTTAGCATGGGAAGCCAGCCGCAACGCGCAGAGCGAGGCGGATGTAGCACCTTGCCCCACTTGTGGGGGGTCACGGGTTGATCCGGGCGGCCTTCCTGTTTGTCGGGAATGCACCCCTGCGCCGGTCAAACCTGCGAAGACCGAGGCGAAGCCGGTAGCGTGGAGACATACGCACTACGAAACCGGGTCTGTGACTATTTCTACTACAAAGCTTGATGACCTTCCCTATAATCGCGCGAGATTCCGAGAGGAACCGCTCTACGCTGCCCCGTCAGCGGCCGTGCCTGCGGATTCTGGCGAGGCTGCGATCGAACGATCAAAGCGGGTGCTGGCCGCTGTCGATGATTACCACGAGTGTCCGAGCAATGACACTCGGCACGCGCTGCGCTCGCTGCTGCTTGATGAATTCGCCGCGCTTCTCGCCAAGCGAGGTGGAGCATGAGCGCAATTATCAGCACTTGCGGGAAGTTCCGATACCGCCTTGAACGCGATGTACAAATGGACGGTTTGACCTTCGCCTATTTTGGAATCAATCCGTCGACCGCTGACGCCAGTATCGACGATGCCACGGTGCGCAAGTGGACTGGCTTCACGAAGATTAATGGTGGCAGACGCTTCCTCGTTGGAAACATATCTGCATACCGAGCAACCGATGTCCGAGACCTCAAAACAGTCCTTATATCGCCCCAGCAGCACGGCGAAAACACCGCGCACTTAAGCCGGATTGTGGATGAGGCGGATGTGCTGATCCCGTGCTGGGGAAATCGATCGAAAGCGCCGATTCATATGCATAACGATTTTGACGCGGTGCTGGCAATGCTACATGCCAGCGGCAAGCCTGTGTGGCACTTCGGGCTAACGGTGGCTGGTGATCCGAAGCACCCGCTTATGCTTGGTTATTCCACCCCGCTTACGGAAATGAAGCCATGACCCAGCGTACCGATACATACGACACGGAGTTGAAGCCGGTGGCCCAGGTGCGGGTTACACATGAAGGCTACGGTATGGTTTTGCATACCTATGTGGCCTACGCTTTACCGGAAGGTATTCACGACCTCTACGCCGCCCCGCCCGTGGCCGCGCCTGTCGATGTGACGGAAAGCGCTGATGCGCTACCGAGCGGTGTGCAAATGATCGCTCTGCGCCGGTTCGCTGAGTGCTGCGAGGACTCGGACGCAGGCGGTCATGACGTCCGCAAAGAGATGGTCAAATCCCTTTGCGAGTTAGGCGCGCTCCGCTCGATCGGCTTCGGACGACACGAAACGACGAAGTACGGGGACTGGCTGCTTGAGCGTGATACCGCGCTCGCGCAACGGGGAGAGAAGAAATGACAAACGAACAGATAGCAGAGCTGCGGGAGGCGGCAGAGAAGGCCGCTGTAGGTTATTACGTGCCGGAAGCTTGGCAAGAAGCGAGAAACTATCCGGATTCCGAAATTGCATGTATTGAATTTTGGAATACAGCCGATCCTGAGACTGTACTCGCGTTGCTCGACCACCTCGCCAAGATGGAAGCGGAAAGGGGAGAGAAGAAATGAGCATTCCAAAAGACGGCGGACCAGGAGATATTGCGCCAGTCAATGAACTTACAACTGGCGCTGTTTTTGAGAACGCTATTCGGGCATTCGGTGTCTCTAACGCTTGCGAATGGTTTGGGTATCCATGCGACAGCGAATTTACGATTGAAACCATCAAATTGTTACAGGAGCGTTCGCAATGACACCAGAACAGATAGCAGCGTTGAGGGCGGCGGCAGAGAAGGTGCACAGTAAAGCGCACTATGCCTGGGACTCAATCTATCCGCTCAATTTCTACACACCCGCGACCGTCCTCGAATTACTGGACCACATCGCCAAGCTGGAAGCGGAACGGGATGCGGCGCTGGAAAAGGCGGCCGCGAGTTTTGAGAGTTTCTTCCGGTACAAAGATATGGTGGACGTAGCGTACGTGGTCGAGTATATCCGCGCCCTCAAATCAACCCCACTCACCGACGAACAGCGTCATGAAGCGGTATCGCAAATTTTGAAGGGGGAATGATGAGAATTCTACGCATGAAGGACTTGCCGGGTAAGGTGGGGCTGAGTAAGGGGATGCTGTTTAAGATGATCTCCGACAACAAGTTCCCAAAGCCTTTTTCGCTCACACCCGGCACAAAGGCATGGGTCGAAAGCGATATCGATAAGTGGATCGAGGAACGACGGGCAGGCAGTCAGCCCGTCAATCAGTGACCGGCTTCGCGCAGTATTCCTCCCATTCCCGCATTAAGCCTGCGCGGCGCTCGAGCAGATCGCCGCGCCGGTACGCGGACTCCACTTTATTCCGTACGGTGTGAGCCAGCGCCTTTTCTACCACTTCCCCCGCCCATTCGGTACATTCGGCCGCCCAATCGCGGAACGTCGAACGAAACCCATGCGTCGTGATGTGCCCGTATCCCATGCCCTGCCCCAGTTCGAGCAGCGCGGCCGTCGTCAGACTGGCGCCCTTCTTCGTTCCCGGGAAGAGATAGGCGGACTCCACCTCGCCCGATTCAATTGCCTGGATCCGTTTCTTCGCGATTGCCACTGCTCGATTGCACAGCGCCACGCGGTGCTCAACTTTACCTTTCATGCGCGCCGCCGGGACCGTCCAGATGTTTTTGTCGATGTCGAATTCGCTCGGCACCGCCTCGACGGCCTCGCTCGCGCGGGCCGCCGTCAGTATCGTGAACTCCAATGCCTCCGCCGAGACATGGCCGCGCGACCGCAGATCGGCCATGAAGGCAGCGATTCTCTGATATGGGAGCGCCGGCTGATGGACAACCGGCGCGACCTTGTTTTTTTCTGGCAGCAGTTGCGACAGGTGTCCACGCCACCGAGCCGGATTATCGCCGCTGCGATGCTTCATGACCGTCGCCCAATCGAGCACATTTTCAATACGACCGCGCACCCGGGTCGCCGTCTCTGTCTTCGATAGCCATATCGGCTTTAGGACGGCCATCACCGCATCCGTGTCAACCTCGTCAACCGGCATAGAGCCGAATACCGGGGATGCATAGGTCGCTAGGGTGTTCGTCCACTGGTCCGCGTGCTTCTCGTTCTTCCATGACGGTCGGTGCGCCTTTATATATGCAGCGGCACAGCCGTCAAAGGTCATGCGTTTTGGGGCGGTGGCCGGCACATCCTCGGCAGCTTTTCGCACCTCGATCGGATCTTGGCCGGCGGCAACCATTGATCGGTACGTAATTGCGAGCTCGCGGGCGCGCGCGACAGATATCGTCGGGTAAGGTCCAAGCCCCATTTCTCGCGCCTTTCGATTCAGCATGAACCTGAGAATCCAGGATTTCGAGCCGGTTTTGGTGACCTTCAATCCCAAACCGCCGCCATCGGGATAAAATCCGGCTTCGGCAACCTTCGCGACCTTTGCGGCCGACAGCTGATTTAGCGCCTTCTTGTATTCACCCACAATTTCGCCCCTAACCCACAAATCAACCCACAAATTGGAGGTTGATTGTAGTAGAGCGCATTTGATGGGTATACACAAAAATATCGATCGGATGCCCTACCCGACTAGGATACGGTTTCCGCATTGGACAACATTGGATTCGGGTAGATATTTGGTTCGCGGACCGTCTCTCCGCCAGAATTCTTCACGGAAGCCTTATAAATCAAGGCTCTCTGCAAAATAGGGTGCAAGCCACCCACAAAATAGCCCACAAACGGTAAAAAGCATCATCGGTGCTTTGACATGTCCCATCACTTCAAACCCGGCATTGACTCATCCCGCTCCTGCTGGACCTGCTATTGGCAGAATGGGGAGAAATGCGGCGACCACTTGATCTGCTGGAGCGAGTGGCCGCGCAAGACTGTCATCGGGATCCCGGACCGCGGCTGCGCCTTCTGGACGGCGGTCCCGGAGGAAGGTGAGCCGAAGCCGCTGCCGAGGTCGAGCCGTTAAGACCCTTGATAGATATCGCCCTGCGCACCTGGCGTAGGCGTGTATGGCTGCTCTGTAGCGGCTGGCGTCACTGAAACGCTCTGCGGCAGGCTTGGCGGCGCGGACACGGTCGTCGTCACGGCATTGGCCGCCGGTGCAGACACGGTGCCAGGCGTGACCGCGAACTGCGTGATGGCCTGCGTCGTGGTCTGCGCATCGCGAGTCGTGCCGAACCAGAATCCCAGGACCTGCCGCGATTCGTTGAGGAAATACATGACGAGTCCGCCGGCGGTGGCCGCGATGACCGGGTCACGCAGCGTGCGGTCGGCGGCGCCCAGCAGCACCATGAAAACGACGCCGATCGTCGCGGCGATCACCGCGATCGTGAGCGTCGGCCGCACCCAGTCATTCGGCTGCTTCGCCGCAAGCTGCCTGGCGCTGTCCCGATCGGCTGCTTCAGCGGCATACTGCTTGTTCGCCTCCTGCATCCGATTTTCTTCTGCGGTCACGGCGAGCTGCTGCAATTGCACCTTGGCATTCGTTTGGAGCTCCTGCAGCTTTACCAGCGCATCGGGATTGCCGATCAGCGCCGCCGATACCGAATCCGGGTCATTCTCGGTGCCGAGCGCGGCAGAGATCAGTCCGCCGACCGCCGCGCCCGCCGGGCCGCCAAGCAGTGTTCCAACGACCGGCGCGGCCTTTCCGACGATCGACTTAAGATCAGACCATTCCATCATTGCGCTCCCTTCAGCATATTGGCGGCGATACGGTTGGCCCAGCCGCGACCGAATGTCGGCCATGCTTTGAGGCCGGTTAGGTAGGTGATGCGACTGGCGAGGAAATGAAGGCAGAACGCATGCGGATCAGCGGCCTTGATGGCAGCGACGGTCTCGGGCCCGAGCACGCCATCGGCTGCGGTGCCTGCGGCCTGCTGCGCCCAGAGCACGGTTTTGCCGCCGTTATAGTTGGCATCGAGAAGCTGAAACGCGATTCGCGGGTCGTACTCGTCGCAGTGCAGCGGGTCCCAATAGAACGCCTTGGCGATCTTCTTGGCGGTCTCGACCGGCAGCGTCCGCATATCACCCTGATAGCCACCCTTGCGGGCGACACGTTGCGTGATCCCCCATCGCGTCGCGCCGCCCGGGTCAGCCGGATTGTCGACGTAGCCACCCTCATTCCCAAGAAGCGCCTGAAATGCGTCATCGAACGACGTCACAATTCCCCTCCCGGAGCCTTGCCGTGGAAGACAGCCCAGATCGCAGCGAACGCACCTATGATCGGGATAACCCATCGCGCAAAGAGATTCAACGCCCGCCCTACCGACATCCCAAATCGGATGCCTTTGCGGCCCCCCTGCACTATCGCCAGAAGCGTCTTGATGTCGGCATTACCCGCATGAGTCGCCGACGTGTTTGCCGCCAGTTCCTTTTGCATGGCGTCCTGCCGTGACCGCAATTCCTTTTGCTCCCGCTCGATCGCCTCGAAGCGATTCGAGTTTTCCGCATGCATTTCTGCTTCCCAAGCAATCCGCTGGTTCACCTTGCGGCGCTCCGGGCCTTTATAGCCTGGCGCATCAGCCTTATCAAGATCGCCGGACTCTTCGTCGGCCATATCCAAAAGGGTTTTTATACCGACCATCTGAAATCTCCCCATCTACGACGCCTGTGCGCCTGAATCCGCACGATCACGTCCCAGCGGGATATGCCGGCTTGGTGGGTAGCGCGGCTGTAGCGTCTCCACTAGCTGCGCCTACGATCTCGCGGAGCGCTTTGCGGTACGTAGCCCATTCAGCAGGCACCGTAACGGCGTTCTCGACACATCTCGACATGGTGATGTCGGAAGCATCCAGGGCCGCTTGTGCAGTAGCCTGATAGGTCGCCCACGCTGCAGCTGCTTTTATCGTCGTCGTGTCTACCGCGACGATGGCGCCGTTCGAAATACCCCACTCCTGCGCATTCTCGCTTTGCGCTTGAGTGCATTCGACCGCGCCTTCAGGCAATGTCCCATCCGGAGAAAATCCACCTCCTCCGGAATCAAAAAGGAAATAGATTCCCGCTTGAACAGTCGAGTCAGTTGTCGTCGTTGTCATGATCAGCCCGGCAAGAAGATGAATGTCGCGTAAATGTTGACCGTCGCAGCAGAGGCCGAGGCGCCGAGAGATATGGAAACGGGGACACCCGCCGTGACGGAACCAAGCAGGTTTTGCTGTGCCATGTTCGCGGATGCGGAATTTGTCCCGCCGGAAAGCGTCGTGCCCGTGCTGGACGAGCCAACAAATGACACTGCGTTTGCTGTAGATCCAGCCGTAGCCAAGACGACGATCTTTCCTGACTTCGTCGGCGTAAAACTTAACGCAGCAGACGCGGTATTGGTTCCCGTGCCTGTCACTTCCCACGACATGATCTGGCTGCTACTGAGTGAGTTCAGCGCCGCGCCGCCGCCTGGCTGTACAAGCGTGGGGGCCGTCGCCCAGGTGCCCGCCGTTGCCTCGGTGATGCTGATATAGCCGACGACCCGATACGGTGAATTTGCAGAAACGGCCGATGCGGAATAGATCAAACTGGACGACGTTGACGAAGAACTGATCGTCGTCGGCGTAATCAAACCGGTCTCGCTCATATCCAACAGACCGGCAGCGTTTGCGACACACAGCACTGGCGTGCCGCCGTTATAAGCCACAAGCAATACGAGCACGGCCGGGACGTTGGCTGTAGTCCCGAGAGTGGCGCCGGCAGGTACAACCAACGTCAGCGCTGTTCCATAGGTGACGGTCGTAGGGGCGCCATTCGTCAATGATGTGCTTCTGAACTGGAGACTTCCGGCCGCCGCAGTGAGCGTCAGCGCATTCGATGCGACCGATGCGGAAATCGACTGCAACAAACCTGTATTCGGCAGCGCCCAGACTGGCGAGTTGCCGCTTCCTGCGCCTGTAAGCACCTGACCTACCGTCCCGGTCTTGTCCAATTTAGGCAACGTCGCCGCACCAGCGGCCAAATTGGTGGTCCCGATGCCGCCGGCCGGCAAGTTATTCAGATCCCTCCGGAGCAATTCGAATCCGCCTGCCGTCGCTCCATCCTGTACGACAGCGGTATTTTTCGTCGAATCGACGAAAACTTCACCGGGCGCCCCGGTAGCGACGGCAATCGCTGCCGTCGTTCCGCGCCGAAGTTGCAATTGAGATGACATAGCGGTTCCTTATGGCACGGTGCCGAGATCGATCGTCGTAGTCGGCGGCGTATCGGCCACAAACCCCAGATCAAATTGATTGAAAGTGACAATGCCTGCTGCAAGCGCGGCGGCGGATGCGTCGAGCGCGGCGGCATACGCCAGTGCGTTCTGAGCGCTTGTCGCGGATGCAGATGCGGATGCAGACGATTGCGAAGCGCTTGTCGCCGAGGCATTCGCTGAAGCCGTTGCCTCCTGCACAATCTGGGCGAGAAGTGCCCTGTCGTCCACACTCAATGAGCCTTCAAACGGAACCCACCCGGATACTGAATAGATCCACGTAATCGGCTCCGTCTGAGTGTCGGTGTAGATGTCGCCAAGCTGCAGACCGTCGCCATTGGCGCGCGTCAATGGGGGTGTCGCTGAGATCCCGATGAAGCGGTAAAGATCCGCTGTCACTTGGTCAGGAAGCTGATACCGCGCATCCAAGGCTGATACGGAAATACGGCGCGTAACGCCGTCGGTGACGCTCCAGATAGGTATCTGATCTGAAGAATTGATACCAGAGTTGAGCGCCAGATTATCAATGGTCGGCATGGAAATCTCCTATCGGCTACGCCGTACGGACCCAGAGGGTTACGCCATTGACGGTTGCCAGCGACGCCCATGTTCCCGTATTGGATGGAGCTGCCCCAGACGTAAGCGTGATGCCTCCTATCCCATACCCTTGCGTTGCCGCAAGCGTAGTCGCAAGAGACCCGTTGACCTTCAGGTTTGCGCCGCCGAGGTTGTAGAACTGGCCGTCATAAGTGAGGGCGCGTGATCCGTCGGCGACTAATGCGACGGTATTGCCTCTTGTGACCAGGTTCCCATTTGCCGTGATAACACCCGATGAAGTCACGTCACCGGCCGGCGATATCGTGACGCGCCCGACCTCAGTCAATCCGTCCGCGCTCATCGTGCGCAGGACAACACCGCCGGTGAGCGCGCCTCGATTAGCGGTCAGGAATGCCGCGCCGCTGCCATCGTCGTTGTAGCTCACATGTGCGCCGGGAATAATGGGAGACCCAACCCCGGTAAGTTGCACCCACGTGCCGACGAGGTATTCAGGCAAGAGCTTGTATCGTGTGCCATCGTCAGCAACGATGATCCGCGGAACAGACTCCGGCGATGTCGTATCCGTTGCATCTTGGATATACATCCCGTAGCCAGAAACCATGACCTGATTGGAAGCGGCGGCACTGCGCGCGCGGAGATCATCAAGAGAATCGGCCGTCTGAGGCGCGATGGTGCCGGTGTTCGTCAGATTCGGATCCGACTCATTGAGGGACGTGTAATTTACGCGCCCCGATGAATCCATGACAGTGATCGAATAAGGCGTCGTGCAAAACAAATGCACATAGGCTCCGCCTGAAACGGCGTGCCCATGAAGTGTGCGGATTGGCTGCTGCAGCACTATCGTATTCGCGGTATCGGAATAGACAGTTTGAGGGTTTGCTATCGGGTCGAGCCCCGCCTGACCGATATAGATCTTTCCCGATTCCAACGGACGCCCGAGAGTGTCCGTGAAATATGGAAGCGCGCGTGCTTCGCTATTGGACATGGTGTCCTCCCAGGCGTTGCGGGCGCCGACATAGCGCCCGCTGAGACATTACGTCTGATTGAACAACATGATTCCGGCCATTTCCGGGTTCGTCACCGAAACACCGAAGAATGCATCGATACGGTACAGAGACTTGTACGTTTCGATGTGCGCCTGCTTCGTCATCACAATCTCGATGCCCTGCTCGGTCGTGCCGCGCATGACGGCCAGCCCTTGATCGGACGGCACGGCCAAGCGACCCGGCAGAATTTCGACTGCTTCCTTCTTCCAGAAGCAATTGACACCCGTCGATACTGTGTTGAGCCAGGTGATAGCAGCACCCGTCGCCGGTGCCGCTGTGCAGTTCTGATAGGCCAGTTCCGCGTCCGTGCCGCCGGTGCCGCTGATGATGGCCGGAGCGATCATGACGGTGCCCGAGCCGCCTGCACCCGATACGATGCTGACCACGCGGAACGTCTTCGGCTGGCCGGTATCGACCTTCGTGATCGGGTGGACGTTGTTGACGCCCGCGATATTGAATGCGTCACCGACTTTCACGGTGCCCGAAGAGACCGTGATCGCCAAGGCTTGCAGACGGTTGTCGACGTTGGTTTGCAGCGCGCCGGCCGGCGTCGTCGTGATGGCCTTCGGAACGGTGTACTGATTTGCGCCGTTTACCGTCACCGTCACACCTGCGGCAGCCGTCAGCCGCTGGATGTAATCCGCCTTTAGCACGCGGTCGAAACCAGCAACCTCGCGGCCGACCGTGGCCTTCTCATATGCATCTGATGCCTTCTGACCGGTCACGACATAGGCACGCGAGGCCAGATTGCCGGCCATTGCGTTGTAATCCCGCGAACCAAACAGTGCATACCGGTCGGTCATATCGATGCCGCACTCGTTCATCAACGCATCGGCTTGTGCCAAATCGTCGAATCCCGTCGCCGCGACGGTGCGTTTCACAACCAACGACCCCAGGGTCGACACAGAATTCACGACGGCCAGATTGATGTCCGATGCGATCTTTTGTTTCGCCGCGGCCCCCAAGCGGCCCTCTTGCAGCGCGTCACGCAATTCCGTCGCATCCATCGTCCACGGGGAGCTGCGGATCGTATCGATCGCGGCCGGCACGGTAAGCTGCGTCTTGCCGGCGAAATTTGCGGTCTGATCCAGACCCGAAAACGAACGCGCGATATACGGCATCGGCCGACGAATCACATCGCCTTGCCGCGCCATCGCGGTTTGATCGTTTTGGAAAATGTTCACGGCTTTCGACATAACCAATTGGTCATGGAAGCCTTCAAGGATTTGTTCCCACGCGATACGCTCTTCTTTCGAGAAAGCGTTGGTTGTGGAAAGCTGAGCTACTACCGGCGGTTGCGCCATGATCGTTGATCCGTATCGAATGTGAGAACGACGGAATTTCTTCCGCTGATTTCGCATCCAGCAGGACTAACGGGCACATGCCTCGCCGATGAGCTGAATTACGTAAAACGTGGAGCACGCAGTAAAAGGATTTTTGCTCGATTACTGCGGCTCAATGGCGGTACTCTAGGACTATTGATACTTAAATGCAATAGCTTTAATTATCGAATGTTGTTCTGACGCTTGTACGCAGTCACTTTCGTGTAATCGCCAGTGCGCTCCGCTTCGGCCCGCAGACGATCCAGTGCATTCGATGCGGAGCTGAAACCGGTTGCGGCACGCTCGGAGGTCACGCGCGCTTCGGGTGCTGGCTTGGTCGATCGTTTTGCGGTCAAGTTTGTCTCCAGGCGTGCGATATGCACGGTGAATTTCACGGGATCGGTGATTTTCGAAGCCTCGAGCAAACGCGTCGACGATTTTCCGAGCGCATATACCAGGGCGGCCGGATCGTCTGCACCTTTCATCAGCAGACCGATTTGTATGGGGCTGAGCACATCGCGGATTTCCTGCTCGGCATCGGCAAAGTCCGGGACGTTCAGCGAACGCGCGCGCTCTGCATAGCTTCGCTTGTGCGCCTCGAGCGCTTCCTGTTCCTCGCGTTCGGCATCTTGCTTACGCGCCTTCGCGGCATCGACAGCCTGCTTTTGTGCATACCACTTGTCATAGGCCTCGGAATATCGGCCTTCGTCATAATCGAATTGATCGAGCGTCGGCTTCGGCCCAACCGTCGGCTCCGGCGGCGCAAGCTTCGCGCGCACCTCCTCCAACTCACGCTCCAAACGGCGCTTGTCTTTCAGCGTCGCGTTGAACGTCTTGCGCATATCGGAAAACCGCTTGGTTTCCTTCGTCTGCAGGTCATCTTCTTCCGGCGGCGTACCGGTCTCCCCTGCACCCGCTTCCGCATCGCCTTCCACGACCTGCTCACCAGATTCAGGTGTTACCAGGTCGTCGTCCTCTTCAAATAAGGCCGGCGCGGCGACAGTTTCTTCCGGCGATAAGGTTTGCTGCAATTCTGCCGTTTCAGCACTCATCTGACTCACCTTTGGGCGGATTAATCAATACCAAAAGTATACATTGCGAATTTGTATTTCTTGATATTTGCGACTACGATTTGTCATATTGACGATACATTTGACGGGGAAATGAGATGGAAGTAGTTTTTTATGCGGCATGCGGCTTGGTGGTGCTCTGGTCGATCGGCCATATCCTTGAATCGGTGAGCAAGGAATGAGGAACTTCAAAATCGTCAAGGAAGGCATGGACGTGAGCGCGCTGGCGACGGCGATCGCAATGCGCCCGGACCTGTGGGGAGCAGACACATTCTTGCGCAAATACCCGCAGGCGCCGTTCGGTGTTACCGATACGATCATGCTGCGCTTCCCCGAGATTCAGGAAGGCTTGAGCGACGAGGATATCGAGCGGTATAAGGCAAACCAGTTGCCGGGAATTGACCAGCATGAATGCAAAGCATGGCCGGCGTGGTCGGTGCTAACCCAGGCGCAACCCTTCGTACTGGATCTCGCGCGCTTCGTCGAGGCGACGCGCATCGGCCGAGTGATGATCAATCGCGTCCGGCCGGGTGGCCGCATCTTCCGGCACGCCGACACGCCGGAGCACGCGCGGTACTGGCGCCGCTTCCATTTGGTGATCCAAGGTCAGCCGGGCGCGCTGCTCTACTGCGGAGAGAAAGCGGACGGGAAAGACGACGAGGCGATCCAGATGCTCACCGGGCGCCTATTCTGGTTCCGCAATGACCTGCACCACGAGGTGCGGAATGAATCGGCTGTCGATCGTATTTCGATGGTGATAGACTTGCGCAAGGAGTGAATGCGCAGGCTGATGCGCCGGAGCTACAGTAGGGCGCCCTCCGTCGTTGCTACATGATGTGCCGGGATCAGCGCCGGCCACTCCCTTCCTACCTATTCCACCGCGTCACCGTCGGAATGATGTGCACGCGGGACGCGAGATCCACTACCCTCGCTTTACGCTCCGCTGCCATCTTGAATTGCGCCATCGACACCGCTGTGTAGCGGAAACTATCAGATCCGTTCGAGTGATCGTCATGTTTGGGGTGTCCTGATTTCGCGCGCGAATACCGGCGCAGATGTTCGATCAGCGGTTCCACTTCGGGATCATCCGAGAAAAATGCAGTTTTCAGCGCGCGCCGGGCCAGCAAAATACCCGCCTCAACGCCGATACTTGGCACTTCATTGACTTCCCATCCCAATGCTTCGACATGGCGTTTCGTGCTGATACCAGTCTGCACATTGCGGGCGTTTCCGTCATGCGGAAGCCAGATAGTCGCATCGCCCCGCCCTGTGTCCTTGAGCCAAGTCAAATAATGGTCGATCGGGTAATTGCTGTCTTCGTGATAGCCGACAACTCGGAGGCCGCTGATGTCAGCCTGGCCGACCGTAACGGCCATTTTGTCGTTGATGCCGAGGTCGAATATGGCGTTCAGACCGAGCACCGGATCGGCCAATAGCGGGCGTATGCGGTTCTGCGTCACTAACTCATGCATCTCGCGGCGATAGATCGCGCCGGCTGCCGAGGCGCGCGGCACGCCGCCCCATACATTGTCGTAATCGTCTGGGTCATCGGCAAGAGAGCGAAGACGCTCTGCCTCGAGCGCTTCATTCCAAAACGGATTGCGATCGTGATTGACCTCGATGATGCGTGCATTCGCCGGCCGCTTGACAATGAACGTCACGTACACCGGATCGGTATCCATATCCGGATTCATCGAGAACCATAGTTCCGACGTGTTCTTCCGGATCGTGGGCAACAGCAGTTTGAGGGAATTCGCCGAGATGGCTTGCGCCTCTTCCCCCCAAGCGATGTCGATATCGTCGAGTGACTTGATCGACTCTGCCGTCTCGTCGTTGAGACCCCGGAAAATGAACTTGCTTCCGTTCATCCCGACGATCTCTTTCTTCGTGATGTCAAAATAATTGCTGAGACCCGCTGCCCTGATGCGCGACTCGATGAGCGACTTTACCGATTCCTCGATAGAACCCTGCACTTCTCGAAAGCAAAGGATCCGCAGCGGCACATTGACCGCGCGCAGTACAAGCGCGGTTGCGATCGACATCGATTTACCCGAACCGCGGCCGCCGTGCAAAATGGTATAACGCGGTCCTTGCGTCAACAGACACTCTGCCCAATCGGGGATTGCTAGTTCCCCGGCCGGCCAATAATGTTCGTCGTCTCTCATCTGCCCACCGCTGGCCGGTTGCTGACGTGCACCGGAGCCGCGGGAGGCGCTGCGGGCGCATTGCCGGCCGTCAGAGCTTGCGCGTTCGGATCGCCGACATCCTGCA
>CAWUJR010000005.1:0-37931 GCA_963922375.1 uncultured Robbsia sp. | reverse complement strand
ACCGCAGCGAGCAATCGCTCAGGAACAAACGGCTTGACGACCCATGCCTTCGCACCCGCGGCCTGACCTTCCATCTTCTTACCTTCCTGCGACTCCGTCGTCAGCATGATCACCGGCGTGAATTTCAATGCCGGGACCTGTTTCAACGTCTTCACAAACGTGATGCCGTCCATATTCGGCATATTCACATCGCTGATGATCAGATGCACCTTCTTGCCGGCGAGGCGATTGAGCTTATTCATCGCATCCGCGCCGTCTACCCCTTCCATTACTTCATACCCCGCGCCGCGCAATGCGATGGTCACGACCTGCCGCACGGACGCCGAGTCGTCCACAATCATGATGGTTTTTCCCACGATGCCGTCCTAGAAAAAAGTGATGTCGTCGTCTGCGACTGGCGTTGCGTGAATGTCGCCGATGTGTGCCACGTGTTCGTCTTTCATCGCATAGCTGGACTGCAGTTCGTGCAATAACGCATCGGCCGTGAGGCGGCGTGCATCGCCCTCCGATTGAAACGCATCGCGATGCTCGGCGAGAACCGCAGGAAAACGCTGAATGTTCGTTTTGACGTGGCTCATGATCTGGCTCACGCGATCCTGAAATTGCAATTGAACCAGCGACTCGCCGATCTCCCTCTGGATGCCCAGACTGTCGTCGCGCAAGCGCGCACTCGAATGTGCCAGAGAGTCGGTTACCCCCCGTAAATCGCCGAGCACGCGCTCGATGGTCGCCTGCGACGTTCGTGTCGCCTGCGAATCGACACGGACCGATTCCTCGGCAATGAAGCACGTCTGGGTAACACGCTCAGAAATGGTTTTGATCTTCTGCGAAATGCGCGCGCCGGTTTCGCTCGACTGCATCGATAACAGACGAACCTCTTTCGCCACCACCGCAAATCCGCGGCCTGCGGCACCGGCACGGGCGGCTTCGATCGCGGCATTCAACGCCAGCAACGTCGTCTGCGCGGCGATAGCCGCGACTTCCTGTGCCATGCCCTCGAGCTCCGAGACAACAGACGTCATTTCGCGAACTTTGTCGACCATCTCCGATTTGCTGGCTGCCGCATCGTGCAATGACGTGACCACGTCGCCAAGCGCGCGTTCGCTTTGACTGAAAATACCGATGAGGCCCGCATCCCCTTTCATTGCATCGGAGGCGTCGTTCGTTTCTCGAACCGATTGTTCTACGCGCTCAACGATCGCCGAGAAACGCGAAGCGAGCGCGGAGACCGCCGTTTCGCTTTGCTTTCGAGACATCTCTATCTGCGCGGTCCAAACCGAGGCCAATGCTTCGCTGAAAATTTGGCGATCCGAAAGTTCCTGTTGCAATAATTCGTCGCTTCTACCCGTCTCCCCCGCGAGGCGGGTTGCGATGATCGCCACCGCGATAAGCAGTATCGCGAAGACGATACTCGGCCAGCCCGCGCGGCCAAAGACCAACGTTGCACCAGCACCTGCACAGCCCACTACGAGCGTCGATAGCGACGCATATCGAGTGGCATATCGTTCGATCATTGGGTGCACGACACTCCCCTCAAGTAGCACTTTTCATTGCAAAATTAAAATCGTCAGCAATATAAGATAAGTCTATTGCCCCGGACCGATGCAGTCAGTCGCTGATGCAAGACAGTTCGTTTTACATCTCGATTTACGGCAGCCAATCGCAGAGCTTTAGCGCTATCGAGTGGAATTCGTAGACCTATCACTCAATTTAAACAGCCGATTGAAATAATTGATAATAGTCACGACCATTTAATGCACTTATTGATCTATATCAAATACAGAAAGGTCCATACGGGATAGGCCCGGACAATGCTTCGTTCATCGCCGGCACGATGCACTAGTCCAGTGCGGAGCAGGTATGCAACGGATGCAGAGCAGAAGTGAAGCAAGCGGGAATACGCAAAAAAAAGCTCGCGATCCCGAGGTCGCGAGCTTTTCTCTACAGCGCAAAAAAAGTGCGGCTTAAAATTTGTAATCGATGCCGGCCATGCCGAACAGCTGGTTCCCGCTCGACGATGCAGCGGTGCCCAGGAAGCCGTCGCCGATGGCCGCCGTCGCGTCCACCACGTCATGACCACCCAATGCTCCCAAGGTCTGACCAGACGCATGTTCGTATGTCTCGGCGATATAGACGGACACGCTTTTCGAGAAGTGATAGATCTGTGCCAGACCGATTTCGTGATATTGCGCGCCTTGCTGCATCCCGTTGGAGCGGCTCGCATGCGTGTAGTCATAACCACCCGCGAGATCGACATCCGGCACGATATACCAGCTGAAGGTCGTGCCGATCGAGTTGAAGACCTCGGTAGCGGAAAAGAGGGATTCCGCACCGGGTGCGAATTGCACATTCGATGCGGTCACGCCTACCGTCAGCGAGCCGCGCTGGTACGTCGCGCCCAGCGCAGCCAATTGAACCGACGTGGCACTGCTGAAACCTGTATTCAACGACGACACGATGAATGATCCGCTCGACGTTGCGTCCCATGCGCCGGCAACCTTCCCCGTATTGCGCATCTTCGTATAGCCCGCCGCAGTTTTGAAGCCACCATGCTTATACGAGATTGCCGCACTGTAGGAATTGCCACTGCCTAAAGCACCCGCGACACCACCGAACGCATAGGCCAGGCTCGCACGGAAACCAGCGAGTTCCGGTGACGTATAGACGATCGACCGATTCAACCGCATCGTCGTGTCCAGACCGTTGAGATCGCCAGGTTGCGCGAGTTGCGTGCCATCCACCTGGCCGCTGGCAGAGAGCGGACCGACAAAGCTGTAATAAGGGGAATATTGGCGTCCCAGGCTGATGGAACCAAAGCTGTCGGTTTGGAGACCTACTAATGACTTACGCTGGAACTGCAAGCCGCTTGCCGCATTCGCACCGGTATCGGTGAATCCTTGTTCCAGATCGAAAAACGCCTGGGTATGCGGTGCAATCTGCTCTTTCCCTTCGATGCCGAAACGCGGGCCATTCAAGCCGTTGGCGATGAAGGTGTTGCCATGCCCGTGTTCGTTCGACACATAGCCAACCGAATCGTCGACGATCCCGTAAAGCGTCATGCTCGACTGTGCCATCGCGGGGGCACAGACCGCAATGCCTAACAACAGAACCCCTACTTTCATTTTTTGCATTCTTTCATACGCAGACATTCGGGTGTCTGCAGGGCGTAAAGTGCGATGACGCCCGCGCGTCAAAGCGGCCACCCTCGAGGGGAGAAATTCGTGTGCATCGGAAAGGAGGACAGGCGTCGCTGGAAGAGGTCAATCCTCCGGCAGATGGCTTCGTCATCGTGGTGCTTCGTTGCGATGCACACGGCATCCGTTCTATCGCATCGACCGAAGAGTACCGCTGCCCCGGTGCGACGTCACTGCGGTGCAGTGTCGCAAGAATTTTGGTGGGGACGTTGCGGACGAAGCGGTCGCCCTCCGCTCGCCGCAGTATCGGTCTGCGCGTTCGGCGTCAGTCTTCGGTCTTCAGCACGCCCCGCTCGATTTGATCGCGCTCGATCGATTGGAATAGCGCCTTGAAATTACCTTCCCCGAAACCGTCGTCACCGTTACGCTGAATGAATTCGAAGAACACCGGCCCGAGCACGGTCTTTGAGAAAATTTGCAGCAACAGGCGGGGCGCTTCGCCATCGACGCGGCCATCCAGCAAGATGCCGCGCGCGGCCAATTCATGTACATTCTGGCCATGATCGGGTAGACGACTGTCCAGCGCTTCGTAATAGAAAGGGTTAGGCGCATCCATGAGGGGCATGCCTGCGCTTCGTAGTTTATCTATGACGGGAAGCAGATCGTCTGCCAGCAGCGCGATATGTTGTATGCCTTCCCCACTGAACGCCATCAAGAATTCTTCTATCTGACCGCCGCCTTTGCCCGACTCCTCGTTCAACGGGATCCGAATTTGACCATCCGGGGCGGTCATTGCGCGCGACGTCAAGCCAGTATATTCACCGGAAATATCGAAATACCGGATCTCACGGAAGTTGAATAGCTTTTCGTAGAAGCGCGCCCAATGCGCCATTCGGCCGCGATATACGTTGTGGGTGAGGTGATCGATGACCTGGAGACCATGTCCCCGCGGTTGGCGCTCAATGCCATCGATATAGTCGAAGTCGATATCATAGATCGACTTGCCGTCTTCGTAGCGATCGATCAAATAGATTGGTGCGCCGCCAATGCCTTTGATAGCGGGCAACTTCAATTCCATCGGCCCGGTTTGAACATCGATCGGCTCCGCACCAAGCGACAGCGCCCGTGCATACGCGCGATGAGAATCCCGCACTCTAAACGCCATGCCGCAAGCACCCGGCCCGTGCTCTGCGGCGAAATACGCGGCCCGACTTCTCGGCTCGCGGTCGACGATGAAGTTGATGCCGCCCTGGCGATAAAGATGGACATCTTTCGATCGGTGCCGCGCGACCAGCGAAAAACCCATCGTTTCAAACAAAGGCTCCAGCAGATCAGGCGTCGGCGATGCGAATTCAACGAACTCGAACCCTTGCAGCCCCATCGGATTGTCGAACAGGTCGGTCATACACGGCTCCTTGATTACCTCCTCTATCGTAGGTGAACGAACGGCTGGCGACAAGCAGCGATGATGCGCTACATGAAAATCAACTGAGGTTGCCTGACAGTTCGTTCAGTTTCTTGTAGAAAAGACGTGTGGTGATCCACAGCACCCAGGCACCGGGCAACGCAAGAATCACAGACATCAGCAGCATAATGTGCTGAACCCCAACGATCGGGCCAAGTCCTGCAGTGATGACACCGGCGATAGGATAAGAAAGACCATTGATGAGGTAAAACGGACCAATCACCTTACCCAAGTGCTCCCGTTCGATTGCCCTGACCCTCAGAGTGCGATTGAATACGTTGTACCATGCGGCACCCGCCATTGCAGCAAAAAACGACGACGTGTAAAACCATACATTCAATGCGGACCCCATGCCAACGAGACCGCAACACATCAGTAGAAATCCGCAAGCGCCCAGCTTATAGACGGACCACGTGCCCATCAATCTCGGTATAAGTAAAAGGTTAAGGAAACCTAACACGCCGGCGCCCGTGTTCATCAGGCCAAAGATGCTGTCGGATGCATGAAATACCCCCGTTATCAGATAGGCATTCGCGCTAGTGGAAATCGCGAATGCCAGGTTGATTGTGAAGTTGACTGTCGCGAGCAATACCACCGGGCGATTTGCGATCAAGAGCTGCCAGCCCAAAACAAGATCTCGACCAATGCGGCGTGGTTGTCCGCTGTCATATTCGCCAGACCTCACGTCACGCCAGCACCACGCGGCCAGAGCAAACGCCATGGCCGCCGCTAGTAACAGTGGCAACTTGCCGACCCACTGCGCCAGACCCGCCGCAAACGCTGGGCCCAGCGCCATCGCGAGCAGTTCGACATTTTGAACAAGCGATTGCAAACGCGACAACGTATCGCCTTCCGCGAGCACCGGCACGGTCTTTTCCACCGACATCCTGGTCGGCGCGATCAGCGCGGACAGGAAGACACTGTTGACCATCAAGACCGGAATGGTAGCGGCCGGAGCCAGCCAGCAGATCGACACGGCAAGCACAAGACACACCATGCGGAAGCCATTTGCGTAGCGAAAAAGGCGCTTGCCGCCGACCCTGTCGGCAAGCAATCCGGCAAACGGATAAGCAATCAGTGCGGGAATCCATTCGATCGCGTAAGCAATGCCTGAATATCGGAGACTTCCCGTGCGTTGATAAATGATCAAGGGTACAGCGAAGAGCACTGTCTGTTCGGCAATCAAGCCCAGCATCACGCCCGCTGCGAACCAGCGTAGCTGCCATGTTCTGGAAATGTGGCTGTCCTTAGACGACAAGAGCCACCTCTTCTTTCCGGCCTTCATCCGTTTCGAATTGTCGAATCAGCGGCAGCACATGATGGCAAAAGCGTCGCATTTCTCCCCGAGTCGGCCAACCCGACAGAATGAATTCGCTGACACCGGCCCGCTTGTATTCAAGGAAATATCGTGCGACCTCCTCATAGCTGCCAACCACGCAGAGTGCAGGACCACCGCGATACGCCACGGCACCGGTCCACAGCATCGGCGATAGCCAGTCGCTCGGCGCGCTTGCTGCCAGTTTGAACGATTCCTTGACGGCCTGCGAGTCGCATCCTTTCATGAACTCCGCGACGCTGGCACGATGGTTGTCGTCGTTGTGGCGCGTCATTGCGTCGATTTCGCTTAACGCTTCTGAGCGGGTTTCGCGAGCGAGAACATGCACGCGCACGCCAACGCTGCGCCCAGACTGCAACACGGTTTTACTTGCAGCAGCAATGCCCTCAGGCGTGTCGCCATAACGAAGCCAGCAATCGCCCCACTCGATAGCGGTTTGCTGAGCGATGGCTGACGCGCCGCTGATATACAGCCGCGGTCGTTCGCTATCCTTGAAAGGCAATCCGAGCTTCGCGCCGGTGAACCGAAAGTATTCGCCGTGATGCGTGATCGGGGTATCGCCACGCCAGAATTGGTGGAGAATATTCAAGTATTCCCCAGTACGTCGATAGCGGTCGTCATGTTCGGCGTAGTCGCCGAAATACGCCTGCTCCTCGGGCGAAATGCCAGCGACGATGTTGAGCGAGATACGCTTATCCGACATCCATGAAAGTGTGTTGACGGCCTGCACAAAGAGGGTTGGCGGCAGGAGTCCCGGCCGGTAGGCGAGCATGAAGGACAGCTTGTGTGTTTCGCGGACCAGCGCGCCGAGTAATGGTAAGGGCTCCGGGAGATGAAAGCCGATCCCCATCAACACGGATTCGATTTCCATATCCTCTGCTTCCTGCACGAAATCGACCAGACCATTCAGGTCCAGCGCATTTACAAGGTCTCGCTCGGTTGCCTTCGTGTTCCCTGCGCCGCGCGGCGCGCACCAGTGGATCTTGATCGGTTGCATGTGACACCTCTTGAAGTTCTGGACCCATTTCCTCGCTAAGTAGCCAAGATTAGCGTCCCATACTTGCAAGTCGCAACCGCGTTTCGCCCTCCGTAAGAAAATCTTACGTACAGACACTTATCCTAATCCAAACTCGCTTTCTTACGGGGCGTAAATAATTCTTACCCTACCCTAAAAATTCCACAACACGCTTTACATTAATCTTCGCATTTCCGATGATACATACCAGTCTACACAGCATCTGAAATTCACCTGGCTTCCCTGCCCACGAAAACGAAATAGACGGTAGCCAGTCCTCGACACACATCGAAGCATAGGAGCAACAAACTGATGCTCAGCCTTAGAAACAAACGCGTAGTCGTTTTCGCTGAAGGGTGCTTTGGCCCCGTGACGAGCAAAGTAGCGACGTCCTATTTGCGTTATCGCCACAGTGATTGTGTCGCGGTGGTCGACAGCCGTCGTGCCGGGCAAGACGTGGGTCATATCCTTGGATATGGTCATGGCATACCCGTACTCGATTCGCTCGAATCGGCATTAGGCCTGAAACCAGACGTCTTCCTCGTAGGCGTCGGTCTATTTACTAACGAACTGCCGTCAGCGTGGCGGGAACAAATTGCGTCTGCTATTGAGCACGGACTGGACGTGGTAAGCGGATTGCATTTTCGGATTGCTGACGACCCTGAATTCCAAACGCTCGCTGTCCAGTCGGGCAGCGCTATTTGGGACACCAAGGAGCCGCCCGCAGAGCTCGCAACGAACGAAGCGAAACTTGGCGATCTCTCTAACTTCATCGTCCACACCGTTGGCAGCGACTGTCGGGTGGGCAAGAAAACCACTGCGATAGAGATCGCTGCAAACGCGAACCGCCGCGGCTTCAAGACAGCATTTGTCGCGACGGGACAGAGCGGTATCTATATTAGCGGCGCCGGCGTCGCCATCGACGCCGTGCCCGCAGACTTCATCGCCGGCGTGACGGAAGCGTTAGTGCTCGATGCGGCCACGGACCATGACTGGATCGTCGTGGAGGGGCAAGGGGCGATCAGTCATCCCGCCTATAGCGGCGTGACACTGGGCTTGTTACACGGCGCGATGCCACAAGCCCTCGTCCTATGCCACGAAGCGCGACTTGAATCTCACAAAGGCTGGCCCCACGCGTCGCTACGCCCGCTTAATGAACTTATCGAGGTTTACGAGCGCCTTGCGTCATTTTTAAGGCCAGCGACGGTGGTCGGCGTCAGCGTGCATTGCGGCGGCCTTGAGCCGGACCAGGCAATGCGTGCGATCGAAGCCATTGAGCATGAAACCGGTTTGCCTGCCACTGACGTCATTCAGTTCGGCGCGGACAAGCTTGTCAATGCATTGGCGAGTCGCTATCAGAGCCTGCAAAAATTAGCCGCTTGACTCAGGGCGTGTGCGACATCGGAAAGAGCAACTCTCTTACGTCCAAGCCAACCATTGTGCTGTGTCCGAACAGGAAGCCATTCAAATGAGCGACTATCAACCCTTGCTGCAAGTCGAGCCGATCCATTCACTAAAAGGCCGCGCTTTCACGCCATCATCAAAACCGGAAACGCAACGCGCCATTCTCGCATCCACGCTTGCCAGCGGTACTTCGGTCGTAAGGAACGACCTGCGGTGCGTCGAGACGACGGCGATGAAAGACGCATGCCGTGCGCTCGGCGCTATCATCGATGAACAGGACGGCTATTTACGCATCGAAGGCGTGGGATCTCATTTGCACTTAGGCGAGCGCGTGGTAGACGCGATCGGTTCGGGACTTGTCTTTCGGACGTTCGCAGCGCTCACCTGTTTTGCTCGGTCGCCATCGATCATCACCGGCGACACCGTTCTACGCGGGCGCGTCATGAAGCCGCTGTTCGACGCGCTGGAACAGCTCGGTGCGCACATCAACTGCATTGGCGAACCGGGGAAAGCACCGATCGTGAATTGGGGCGGCGGCCTTATCGGCGGCCGCTGCAACGTGCCGGGCAATATCAGCTCTCAATTCATCACCGCGCTCCTGTTCGCCGCGCCATTTGCCGACCAACCTGTCGAAATCGCGGTCGAAGGCGAACTACTTTCGGTTTCTTACATTCGACAGACCATCGCGACGCTGACCAGATCAGACATCCGTGTCGATGTGGACGACAATTTCTCGCTGATTCGAATCCATCCGGGTACGTATAAGCCGAATGAGTATCAGATCGGCGGCGACTACACGTCATCGTCCTATTTGATCGGTGCCGCCGCGCTCTTTCCTGGCACGTTTGTACTCGAAAATCTCAACAGCGAAAGCTTGCAAGGCGAACGCGCCATCATTGACGTCGTGCGCGCGCTCGGGATCGAAGTTCGGTTCGACGACGCGCGTAACGAAATGACCATCGTGAATCGCCACGGTCAGCTTGCCGGAGATTTCGAATTTGATGCCAGCGATTTTCCGAATATCGTACCCACGCTTGCCGCCATCGGCGCGCACGTGAAGGGAACGTTTCGGGTGGTCGGAGGGTCGATCACCCGGCTACACAAATCACCCCGCATAAAGGCCATGGTTGCGGAACTAGGAAAAATGGGCGTCAACATCAAGGGCCTATTTAAAGACGGGGTATACGACGGATTTGAAATTCGCGGCCGCGGCGAAGCGTACAGCGGCGGCGTCGATCTCTCAAGCTGGGGCGATCATCGCATTTTCATGTCACTTTTTATCGCTTCGCTTCGCAGCCGCCAAGCCAACCGACTGGACGGCTTCCGCGATGTGACCTGTTCATTCCCAGACTTCTTTACTCAGTTTGAAAATCTCGGAGCGCGCTTTCAGGAAGTCGGCAACGACGTCCAGCATGACGAAGCAGCTTCGGCCTTACAGACAGTATGAATTCGGATCTACAAGAAATTCACCATGCTTAATGACGACCAAATCCAGTTTTATTCGAACAACGGCTACCTTGTCATCGAACGGCTGTTCGATCGCGACAGAATAAACCAGGCTCTCGCCGCAATCGATGACATGCTCAGCCCGGACAATCCTGAGAAGCCATACGAGTTCGAACCGCGCGATGGCGCGACAGTACGTCGCATCTGGTCTCCGACGAAAAAGCATCCCACATTTCGCGACCTCGCCAGCGACCCTCGGCTGCTTGATTGCATCGAAGCCCTCATCGGCAAGGACATTTTGTTTCACTATAGCAAGCTGAACATGAAAGGGCCGAAGGTCGGCAGTGTGGTGGAGTGGCATCAAGACTTTTCGTATTATCCGCATACCAACACCGATCTTGTTACCGCACTCATTTTCCTCGACGACGCCAGCATCGAGAACGGTTGCTTGCGTGTGCTGCCAGGGTCGCATTTGCACGGGCTTGTGTCACACGAAGAAGGAGGATTCTTTCGCGGAAAAGCGCAAGGCGTGATTGACGAGCAGGCGGTCTCGATCGAAGTGCCGGCAGGCAGTGTACTGTTGCTGCACTGCTTGACTTTGCACGCCTCTGATCGCAATGAATCGACGCTGCCGCGTCGGACTTTCTTGCCAGCGTACCGCGCGGCCGACGCATTTCCGATCTACTTCGGCCCTCACGCTGCGCACAACGAACCGGGTGTTCAATTACTACGGGGACAAACCGCCAAAATCGCTCGCGTTGAAGCGGGCCATCACTCGCTTCCGATCGCAGAGCGTGAGTTCGGCTCGCTTTATGAAGTACAAGAAGGGTCGCACCTACGTAAAGACCTCTCGTCGATGAGTAAGGTAGGTTACGCAGTCGATAAAGCGCCCTGGCTTGGAGAGCCTGTATGAACTGGGCCGACCTGCTCGCCGCACCGCTGCGATCCCTTGCACCGTACCGCCCCGGCATGACTGAGGAAACGTTGCGCCAAGAACGTGGTCTGACCAAGATCTTCAAATTTTCCAGTAATGAGATTCCTTTTTCGCCGTCGGCGAGCGTGCTGGCTGCAATGCACGACGCACTCGCCCAAGCGAACCGTTATCCGGATCCTCACGCGTTCCTTAAAAAACTGTCGAGCACGCTGAGTGTTCCGGTGGAGTCAATCGTTTTAGGCAATGGCTCAATCGACATCATCAGTGCACTTGTAAAAGCGTTCGTCTCTTCCGAACACAATGTCGTCTTATCCGAATATGGGTATTGCGCCTACCCTTCGTTGGTGACTGAAACCGGAGCCGCCATTCGCCTCGCGCCGAGCGGACCCGATTTCGGCCATGACGTCGACCAGCTGCTCGACCGCATCGACGCCGATACGCGCATGCTCATCATCGATAGTCCAACAAATTTATCGGGGAAAGCTCTGGCGGGCAATAGTCTCAGGCAGTTGGTCGAACGCTTGCCCGTCAACGTCTTGCTTGTGCTGGACGAGGCATATGTCGAGTTTTCCGACGAATTTCCGTCACTCCACTCGGAGCAATTCCCACTAAATTTTCCCAATGTCATTGTCACTCGCACCTTCTCTAAAGCGTACGGGCTCGCCGGTTTGCGCATCGGATATGGTATCGCCAATGCCGGCCTGATCGACATTCTGAATCGCATACGGCCGCCGTTTCCCGTCAATCGGATCGCCCTGGCAGGCGCGCTAGCCGCGCTCGACGATAGTCCTCGCTTGCGGCAGATAGTACGATCCAATCGCGACGAACGGATTAGATTGACGAATGCCTTGGGTGCCCTCGGCATCCCCACCGCGAATGGGTCCGCCAATTTCGTCCTTGCGAAGTTCGGCCCGCGCACGAGCGCCCTCTATGAAAGTCTGCTCGCGCGCGGCTTCATCACGCGATTGATGACTGCCTATGCCCTCCCTGATTACCTGCGCATATCCATTGGCGCGCCGCATGAAATCGATCTGCTTCTCAAGGCGATAACGTCGCTTAGCGGTGCATCGTCCACCAATATCGTGATTGGAGCTTCCGCATGAACATCGTCATCATTAACAATCTTCAGCGTTTTCCCGGCACTGAGCGGTGGGATTTCGATTTGGTTTGCTACGACGAATTCATCAATCACGGCGACCACCAAATTAACTACATCGTCAACCCGCGAGGCCGCTCCGGATTGACGGCACCTGTCGCCAGTTTCCGGCTCTTCGAGCTCGATCGACTGGACAATGCGGCGGCGTACCGCCCCATACTGGACGAGATCATCCGCGTCGGCGGCCGGATAGACCGTCTGATCGTTTTCTCGGAATCCCTTCAGGACGTCGCCGCACAACTTCGTGTTGAATTCGACATTCCCGGCAAGCGTCCTGAAGAAAACCGGCTGGGACGCGACAAGATATTAATGAAGCAAAAAGTTTCCGCTGCGGGGCTGCGCACGCCACGCTACCTATCGATCACCGGCATCGACCTCGCCCGGGCACTCGAATTTGGCGCTCGGGTCGGCTACCCGGTGATCATGAAGCCAATCGATGGCCAGTCCAGTCAGGGCGTAAGAAAGATAGACAGCGCAACGCAACTAAGCGCTGCGATAGCGGATCTCCCTCCCGGGAACGATTGGGATCTCGAAGAGTTTATTAGCGGCGAACTGATGCATGTTGATGGACTTGTAGATCCGCAGGGAAACGTGACGCTGGTCGTACCTTCTCGGTATGTCAATACGTGCCTGGACTTTACGGCTGGCGCGCCCCTGGGCGCAATCATGCTAGAGCCGGAAACGCCGCTGCACGCTGCGGTCAGTCGCTTCACGACTCAGTGTATCGCCGCCATCGGCCTGAAAGGCTGTCCTTTCCATCTCGAACTTTTCCACACCACCGATAACGATCTGGTGTTTCTTGAGGTGGGTGCGAGGGTGGGAGGCGCTGACGTACCCTCAATGATTCATCAAGCAACAGGCATCAATCTGTTTGCCGAATGGGTCCATATGAGTCTGAATCTACCCGCACGTCTTCATGCGCCCATTCGTTCAGTCGGCGCCTGGTTAATGTTTCCCAGGCCCGACGGTTTGCCGCGGCGAGTACGGTCAGTGACGCGGTTCGACAGCCGGGTACGAAGTCTCTATCGACAACTCGTGCCGGAGGAGGGAAAGTTGCTTGAAAAGGAAGATGGCTATTGCTCCATGCAATCAGGTCGATTCCTGTTCAACTCAGACTCCTGGAATCAGGTCAGTGCCGACGTTGCGCATGTACTGCAATCGTTCCGCATTGAAACGCTTCAGCCTTAAGCGAGGACATCATTATGGGCACTTCCGCACTTCTTCTATTTGCTCATCAAGCGCGTTCCTACGCAACGATGATCAAGTCGTATACCGATCGCCTTGGCATCGCTTTGGTCATTCTAAGTTCGAAGGCGCGCGATGCGCGCGATCTCGAGCAGACTGCCGCAGTGGGTGCCATGCGCATGTGGCATGTGGAAGACGAATATCTCGACGAGTCGCATGTTGCTGCCGTACTCGCCGATGCGCGCGGGGCAGGTATCGAGATAGTTGCTGCCCTCGCGACCTTCGAAGGTTACCGCCTCCTGATGTCACACACGAATCAATTGTTGCGGGCAGTCGATGCCGAGCCCGCCATGCTGCGCATCTGCATGGACAAGTTACTGTGCCGCCGCCGCCTAAACGAGGTGGGATTGAGTCGTGCGCGTG
This sequence comes from uncultured Robbsia sp., assembly GCA_963922375.1. Lineage (GTDB taxonomy): Bacteria > Pseudomonadota > Gammaproteobacteria > Burkholderiales > Burkholderiaceae > Robbsia. The sequence goes on along the minus strand of CAWUJR010000005.1, from coordinate 24,433 downwards.
CGACGGTACTCGACGCAGCAACGCTGCCGCAGATGTTGCGTTCGATGGAAAATGGCACCCCCGCGTTCGTTAAACCGCGGCGCGGGGCAGGCTCGTTCGCGTGCTTTCAGCTCGACCGGACCGTCACGCCTGAGCGCTTGCGTGCGTTGCAGGAGCAAATGCGCGCAGACAAGGCGTTCAGGGCCATATTTGCTGGAGAATTCGACTTCATTGCCGAAGATTACGTGCACGGGGACGAATACAGCTTCGAAGTCATCGTTGCGGGGGGCGAAAGCTATGTCATCGCTGTCCATGCAAAGTATGTCGATGATTCGAGCGGCACGACGCTCGAGATGGGTAACTCCCTTCCTGCACCGCGACTGACGGATGCCCAGCAACTCGCCGGCGAACGTTTCGTCGGTCAGTGTCTGACAGCACTCGATTTGCACGAAGGCTGCTACCACATCGAAACGCGCTACGAAACGGCAGCCGATCATTGGGACATCATCGAGATCAATGCGCGGATGGGAGGAGCGCTGATCAATCAGAGCGTCGGCGTCTTCACGGACGGCCTATCGATGCTCGAGCTATGGGTTCAGACATTGTGCAAGGCGAGTATCGAAAAAAACACCGATGCGCAACGCTCGGCACTGGCACCTTTGCGCGAGAGCTACCGGCGCAGCAACGGCACGCTCAAATATGGCACCGTCTTTTTCAGTCGCTATGGAGCGCGCGGTCGCACGCTGGAAGTACTGTCAATCGACCAGCTCGACCCGCCGCCAGACGCAGTCGATATGCCGGTGCGCCTTAACACCCAGCTTCCTGATTCCGAACGAGGCATTTTTATTTTAAATGCGTTGTGGAAAGTAGCTGTTTCAGCGATTGCCGAGCAACTGCCGGCTCTCTCAACGATGCTCGATGAAAAGCTCATCGTCCGTTATTCCAATGCGGCAGCATGCGCCGCCAACACCACCACGCTGGAGAAGCCATGAATCGCGTCACTCATTGCGGTATTGCACGGCCTACGCCTTTTTATTCACTCGCCGATGGCGAAAGAGTGAGAGAAAAGCTTGATTCGTATCTCGACGGAAAAATGTCCGAATGGGCAGCGACCGTCCCATACGCGAATCACTTGGAGAGCAAGAATCTCAACAGCGCCTGGTATCGCCGGCATACGATCGAACACGTTTGGCGAATCCGCCTGAGTCGCTCTTCACACGCCAAAGCGCTGCACGAGATCACCAAGATCTCACCCGAGGCGGCGCAGCTCTATGCGGAATATCAGGCCGAAGAGATGAACCATGACCTACTGTTTCGACAGGATGTGGAGGCACTTGGCGTGACGAATGAAGAACTGCTCGCAACAGAACCGTTTCTCGCCACGCGACTGCTGCAAGGTTTCTTTTATTTTTTAACCGAGCACGAGGGTCCCCTCGGTGTCGTCGCATCGAGCTATCTGGTCGAGTACACGACGTCTAAATTGACGCCACGTCAGATAAAATCGATGAAGGAAACCATCGGTGAAGCAAAATTGAAAGGTCAGTTAGCTCATATCAACACCGATCTGGGAGACGACCACGCCGGTGAAATGTGGCGCATCTTGCGATATCTGATCCTCGATGAATCAGACGTTGAAAAGGTGCTGCGCTACTTCGATGATATTCAGACCATCCTCGCGCTGTATTTCCGTGAACTGTATGAGGCCACGGTGCAGACGCGAACGACGGATGGTATCGCCGCATGAATGGTCAGTCGCGCGACAGTTTCCCAACGGAGCAGCCATGCACAAGGTCGTCATCAGCACCACAGGCGAATCATTCAACTTGCCTCACAAGGCCTACCTTTCCGATGCGGCGGAATTGCAACTCGGCGGCCTCGAGTTTGGTTGTCGAGCCGGCGGCTGCGGCATTTGCGTGATCGAAGTTGAGATCGGCGTTGAAAATCTGACCAGGCTCGAGCAAAAGGAAGCCGACTTCCTGATTTGGCTGGGGCACGCGGAAAGCAATAAACGACTCGCGTGCCAATGTCGACTGCTGGGCGATGTCACCATCCGTCAATGTTGAATGGGATGTCTCCCGACGCATGACTGGATCGCTGCTGCTTGACTCGTTGCTTGCCTCCGCCCACCTTTGCCTGCCGTCGGTTTCGCGCAGATTCCTTATTCTGTTGCCGACGGCGGCAAACGGCGCCCCCGCCTCGCTCGGCGCGAATGCAGCGTCGGGGAACTAGCCCGCAAAAGACAGTCCCATCGCCGGTGCTGTATTTGGATAAAAAGGGATACGCGCGGCACAAGGCTCCGGCAGGTCAGTCGCGTGAAGCGTATCGCGCGCTCGACTTAGGATTTCCGTCGAAATCGTTTCGCAGATCGGTGGTTCGTTACGCCAGCGGTGCCAATACAGGGGAACATGAAATGGGAAGCTGCGCTGCACCTCGACCAGCGCGCCACTTCCCAACAGAGGCGTCACCGTCTGCTCCGGCAACATTCCATAGCCCAGATCTGCGGTGATGGTATCGATTTGCGATGCCACGGACGGCACCAGATTTTTCCGGTGGTGCCCGAGCGTCGTGCCGAACGTCGTGTGAAAATAGCGTTCCAGTAACATGGCGCGCCGTCCTACCGAAACCGCAGGTGCCGCCGCCGCTGCATGGAGACTGAAACCATCCGGGAAATATCGACGCATGAATGCCTGAGTAGCCACGCACCGGAACAACATGTCACCAAGCGGCTCCGCAACACATCCGGGAGCCGGACGTGACTCAGTCGATACGCAACCGATGATTTCCCCTCGCGTGAGGGCGGGGAAAGCCGCGTCGGCGATGTCCACCACAATCTCGAGTTCAACGACGTTGCGCTGCATGATTTGCTGCGCGACGGAGCTGAACCAAGTGTCGATGGAATAAACGTCCACGCCGATCGCCAACGTCATCGCGCGGCGGTTGCCTCGTCGGTCTATTTGATTAAGCGTATCGGCTTCCAGTATCCGTAGTGCGGCAACGTGTTTGAATAACACTTCGCCGGCAAGTGTGAGCGTGAGCGGTTTGCTGCGCACCAGTACCGCAGCCGCCAGCGCTTCCTCGAGGGCTTTGATACGCTGCGAAATGGCAGCTCGGGTGATATTGAGTCTTTCGGCAGCACGCTCGAAACTCAGGGTTTCGACCACCGAGGCAAAGGCTTCAAGTTGATGTCGGTCTAGCATTTGGATTTCATATTCCATATAAGCGTTTCGCGCCACGTCGCTTGCTCGTTGGGCAAGCGACGTGGACAAAAATGTCCCCTTCATCGGAACGATTCCGGAGAGCCTATGCAGTGTGAATATCCGTGCCGGATCTCGCATTTTGACCGAAGGCGAATGAACGCCGAGGCATATTGCGTCTACTCGTGTGGAGCGCGCCACCCTTTCAATGTTCTGATCGCTTTGCCGGACAATCACCTGAGTACGCCAACATTTACCTCGGCCCTCGTGACAAGGACGTATTGGATGAACGATCTCAGCTAGTCCAGACGCCGCCAGATCGAAATAGGCACATCGCCATTTGGCCGCGGCGTCACGCGGTAGCTCAGTTGGTCGGCCTTCAATTCAAAGCTCCGCTTTTGTTCCTGACCGATCCAATTGGGAAAGGACGCGTTTTCGATATGGAAAGTCAATGTGCCAGCTGCTGGATCGACACTGACGGTGCCGAAATGCGTACTTGAACCCATCACTGCGTCCCGATATTCGGTTGGCGTGCCTTTGGCCTTGTCTCCCGCACTGAACGTTTCCCGTTCGGACTTGAAGATTTGCAACGTGTAGTGTCCTTGCTTGTCTATGATCAAGAGTCCTTTGGGGGCAGCACCGTAGTCGCGACCGCGCGAGCCGTCGGCGTGTTGAACGTCCGCCGCCACCAGTGTCCAGGTGCCGGCTAGCGATGGGACCGCGGCAGCAGCGACCGGTATCATGCTGGCCCACAACAGAAGTCCCGGCATCCCTCTTCCCAACGTCTCGCTAAATTTCATCTTAACTTTCTCCCAGTGCCCGCGTTTCAAGGTTCGACACACGTCGGCATTCCGCCCCGCCTGACACGGACAAGTTTGATTCGTTCGTATGTCGGCACTTGATCATAACCATGGTACTGTGCAATAAATACGATAATTCGAATTCAATTCATCAGAGAAACCGAACTATGCGAATGCCCAACTTTGACATGGACGCGTTGCGCACATTGGTTGTCGCTCAGCAGGTGGGCAGCCTCAATCGCACAGCTGACCGCATCGGACGTTCACAATCTGCCGTCAGTCAGCAACTGCGAAAGCTCGAATCGCAAGCGGGTCAGCCGTTGTTTCGTCGAGAAGGTCGTGCACTCAAGCTCACGGAAGCCGGGGATCTCGTACTTTCTTACGCGCGCCGCATTCTCGAATTGAATGACGAAGCAGCGCACGCTCTGCATGGCCGGACTGTCGAAGGGTCGGTCCGTTTTGGGCTCTCCGGCGATTTCGCCGAGTCGTGGCTGCCCATCGCTCTGGGTCAGTTCAAACGGACACACCCTTCAGTCCGCGTGGAGATCGCCGTGGAGCGGAACGGTCTTTTGTTGGAAAAATTAGATAGCGGCGAACTCGATATTGCGCTGGCAATGGGACATCAGAGTCGATCGGATGCCGAGCATCTTGTGACACTACCGATGACGTGGATCGGTGCGCCGTTCACAAGTGTCCGGCGGACGGCGAATACGCCGCTCGATCTGGCGCTGTATCGCGCGCCTTGCTTGTTTCGCAAGGCGGGCACGGAGGCGCTCGACAAAGCGAACATTTCTTGGCGACAGGCGTACACCACCGCCAACCTTCAGAGCTTGTGGGCGGGTGTCATGGGGGGGCTAGGTATCACGTTGAGAACCGCTGCGGGCGTGCCGCCAACTTTATCGCGCCTCGGCGAGCGCGAGGGGTTACCGCCGCTCCCCGGCGTCGACATCTGCTTGCATTCCGCAGGTGAACACGAAAATGCGACGGCGCTATCCGCGCTTAAGCGCCTGGTAATCGACAATGTGATGGGCCATTTGGGTAGGCCTACGCCAATGGTTTCGATACCGGTTTCCCGATCGATTCAGGACGTCAACGGTTAGCGGATCACGCCACTCTGCACGCGCCGGCGATCCGCTGCCAGTCACCCACGCCGCCGATCACGCTCAAACGCGCGTTGTCGCAGAGCGGGCCGCCTTGCTCGATGATGACGGCATCGTCGATCGCGTCATCAGACCACAAGCAGGCGAATCGGACTGCCGTTGGCGCGATACCCGCAGTGGCCATGTCCTCATGGTCGCCGTAGCCCGCAGGGAAATGGCGCGCCGCCAACCGCGGAACGCCTCCATCGCGACGGATCGCACATGCATAAACACCGGTTACGTCGAGACGACGACATAACTGATCGCGCGCGTTTGCATCAATCACTATCTCGCGAAGATAGATGGGGTCAGCCAGCATCAGCAGCAGTTTTTCGCGCGGCGCACCGACGGACCGTCCCACTCGGATCGCCTTAGATGAGGCGATCCGAGTGGGACGATGCGCCCGCGTGATTTCCAGCGCGCGCAATATGTCGGCTTCGATGATACCGTCGTCCAAACCGTACGATGCATATGCAGGTTGGGGATAGGACCAACCGCCGTCCAACGCTCGATCGATGCGGATAGCCGATCCGCCGATCTGGAAACAAAAGGATGCTTGCCGGTCGCCGCTTTCGTGTAAAAAGCTGGCAGCAGCAAGGGTGCCGTGCCCACAGAATGCAATCTCGCCGCTTGCGGTAAAAAAACGCAATGACCTGCGCGATTGATCATGCGCTGGTTGAATACACGTCACCTCGCTGCCAACGTGGATCGCGAGCTTGGTCCACTGCTCCGGAACGATCGGCTGATCGGGCGACACCTCACACACGAATGCGGGATTGCCCCGCTCGCCGTCGATGCTGAAAGCGTGGACTAGCCGACCGACGTATTCGGGCATGGGATCCTTCCTCCTCGGTAAGGCGACTTTCTACGCAGAAAGTCGGGCTCCCCGCGGGGAGCCGTGGTCATGCTCCGACGCCGTCGGCGCGCTCGCCGGTGAACCGTTTCAGTGAGAACGCCGACAAGTCCACGTCGCTACGCCCGTCGACGATCTGTTGCGCCAACGCTTCGCCGATGGCCGCGGAATGCTTGAACCCATGCCCCGAACACGCCGATACCACCGTGACGCGATCGATCCGGGGGTGCTGATCAATAATAAAACCGAAATCCGGTGTCACCGTGTATGTACAGACGCTCGACTTGACCAGTTCGGACAAGACGCCGGCGATCCGACCGGAGACGTGATCGCGGAACATCGCGGCAACGTCGGCCTCACTGACGGTTCGATCCAATGCTGATGGCGAAACGTGATGCTGATACTGTTCGCCAGCGATTTTCATGCTGCCCTCACCAGGAATGGGCGGAAATCCATAGCAGATATCGCTGTCCGTTCCGCCGTGCGACAGGATGAAACTGGGCGAGTGCGCCGGAAAAATCACTGGCTCGTCGAGCTTGAACCAGAACAACTGTTGACGACATACGCGCAGCAAGCGGTCGAACGGCGCGCCCAGCAATTCGGCTGACCACATTCCCGCCGTGACGATCACCTCGCGGGCAAAAATCACGCCCTCCTCCAGCAGGACTTTCACGCCCGATGTAGCGCTGACGCTCGGGCTGGAACTAGCGCTCGGGCTGGAACCAGCGGCATTCGGCAGCGATTCCAACCCGGTCACGGTCACCCCGGTAAGGAGCCTCGCACCGTCGCGACGGGCCTGCGCCAATTGCGCGGCGATACAACGTTCCGGCCGCACAAAACCGCCGCCCGGCTCGAAATAACCGACCGCATCGTCGCGAACGGGCGCGAATTGCGGAAATCGTTCGCGAATCTCCGTCGCAGACAGGACCTCATGCTCGATGCCGTACGTTTTCGCCAGTTCGATCGTACGCAACGTGAAGTCGGCAGTGCCATGGTGCCGAGTGGGCACATCGCTGGAGGTCATGACCAACACACCGCAGTCATCAAACAGTGCGTCGTCAGTCTGCGCCTCCAGCTCCCGCCAAATCCGGTGCGAATTGCGCACCAGCGGAACATATTCGGCACCCTCACCCACGGCCTGCCGGGTGATGCGGGTGTCGCCATGGCTCGACCCGGAATCGTGCGGTGGCTCGAATCGGTCCACACCGATGACATTCACCCCTCGCTTGGCCAACTGATACACCGTCGCCGCGCCCATGGCGCCCAATCCCACCACCACTACGTCACATTGCGCTTCCATCACATCCCGTTCCTTGACCACGTTTTCTACCGCTCTTGCCGCGCCACAGAATCGCATGCGACCCCAATGAAGTAATTACCCGATAAAACCTGACCCTGCAACAAAACGCCCTGTAGACCCGTTGCGGCGCAGCAGTACTGCTGCGAAACCGCTCAAGAATTTGCTTGCCGACCCGTTATACCGACATCGCCGCAGCCGTTATGCGGCATCCCGATGCAAACGGAATGGCCTGACCCATAGACACCCATCCGACCGCACCGGTAAATCGAATTTTCTTTTGCCTCACTCGCTGTGAACCTCATGCCAAAATATCTGAAACTGAACCACTGTCTGGCAGCACTGCTGGGCTTTTTCCTCGTGATCCAGTTGATCACGGAGGGCCTTGGGCTATGGTCACTCACCCAAATGCACCGCGACGTTCGTACGCTGTCGAAGCTCGCGATCGATCAGGTTGCCGCCGTGAACGAAACCACGCAGCAATTGATGGACGCGCGCATCAACCTGTCGCGTGCCGCCACCCGGATGGGACGCGGTGGACCGCCGCCGACCGAAATCATGTCGCATGCGAAAGACGAAATAGCGCAAGCCAACCAATCGTTCCAACGCTATCAAAGTTTGGCGAGCGTGAACGATTCGGGTTCGTCCGACGATCTCGTGCAACGGTTCAACACCTTCCATACGGCACTCGGCGAGCTGTCGGGGTATCTGGACAGCGGCAATATGCAAGCGTTCCTGGACCAGCCTACGCAGAAAATGCAAGATGGCTTCGTCGCCGCCGAACACCAGTTCATCGGTGATCGCCAAGCTCAGGCGCGCACGCTCCTGGCGGCAATCGACGATCGCGTCGGCCTGTTCCGGATCATCGCCATCGTCGTGACCGCGTTGCTGCTGCTGATCTCACTGGCCGTCGACAGACTCGTTCGACGCACGGTCATTCGACCGCTCGACGTCGCAGGACAGCACTTCGAACAGATCGCTGCGGGCCGCTTGGACCTGCGCATCGATAATGGGACGCGGATGGCCGAGATTGTCCGTCTGTTCGACGCGGTGTCGGCGATGCAGTTGAGCGTGGCGGCGACCGTGCGCATCGTTTATGAGTCGGCCACATCGATTGAAACCGGGGCCGACGAAATTGCCACCGGCAACGCAGATCTGTCGTCACGCACCGAGCAACAAGCAGCGGCGCTGGAGGAAACGGCTGCCAGCATCGAACAACTGACGGCTGCGATCGGTCACAATACCGAGCGTGCCAGCGCCGCCCGTACCGCAGCGAACGACGCGCGTGAAGCCACCCGAGGCGGCACGACCGCGACCAAGGATGCGGTGGAACGGATGAGTCATATCGCAGAAAGCTCGAATCGCATCCGTGAAATCACCAGCGTCATCGACGGGATCGCATTCCAAACGAATATCCTCGCGCTGAACGCGGCCGTCGAAGCGGCGCGTGCCGGCGAACAGGGACGCGGCTTCGCCGTCGTGGCCGGGGAAGTACGGGCGCTGGCGCAACGCACCGGGCAATCGGCGAAGGAAATCGCGACGTTGATCCAGGCATCGGTGTCGCAGATCGAGGATGGCCGCGTGAGCGTAGAGCGCGCAGGCACGACGATGCTGCAAGTGCAAACATCGATCGAACGCGTGGCGCAAATGATGGATGAGATCGACGGGTCATCGCGCGAACAACGCGACGGCATCGGTCAAGTGAACACGGCGGTTGCGCAGATCGATGGCATGACGCAGCAGAATGCGGCGTTGGTCGAGCAAGCTTCGGCGGCCGCGCACTCGCTGCATGCGCAAACGACGCAACTGAATCAGGCGGTCGCCGTATTCCGCTTGCCCTAAGCGCGACAGAGCGGCATCGCCCGGGTCAAGACGGAACGACCTTTTTCACCATGAACCAATAAAACAGCGCAGAACAGCCCGCGATGACGCCGCCGCTCACCAGCGCCAGCTCGTAAGAGCCGGTCTTGTCGACAATCAGGCCGGCGACCACCGGGGAGAATGCCCCGCCGAAATAGCCGCCGAAATTCTGGATCGCGCTGACGGACGCGACGGCCGATTTCGGCGCGACATCCGACGCGAGCGCCCACGCGGCACCGATGATCGAGGCCAGAAAGGCGAGCCCGAAGGTCATCAGCGTGATCGTCATTCCCAACGACGTGGAGAACGGCAACGCAACGGCTGACAGTGCCGCCCCCACCCCGCAGATCGCGATCATCATCCGCTTCGCATCGATCGGCTCGGCCATACCTTTGTCTACCATCTTCTTCGTCAGATAGCCGACGACGATTTCGCCGACGGCGCCGCCGATCCAGGGGATAGATGCATAAACGCCCATCTGGGCCAATGAAATATGGAATCGATCCAGCAGATAGAGCGGTAGAAACACGAGAAAAAGATTCCACAACCAGATCGCGCAGAAGTAGCCGAGAATCATGCCCCAAACGCTGCGACTCTTGAACAGACCGCGCCACTCGCCTCCGGTGCTGCCGACCGGCATGCCGGTACCGCCGCCCGCCTTGATGAAAGCGAACTCCTCTTTCGACAGTCGTTTGCTTTTGTCCGGTTCGCGATACAGGAAGAGGAACAACAGCGCGAATACGATACCGACGAAGCCGGCGACGTGGAACAGCGAGCGCCAACCGAACGTGACCATCAACGCGACCAAGATCGACGGTGCCAGCGCCGGCCCCCATTTTGAAGATGAGTCCCAGATGCCGGTCGCAAAGCCCCGTTCTTTTTTGGGAAACCAGGCGGCGGTGATTTTCGCCGAGGTCGGCCAGCATGGTGCTTCGCCGACAGCCAACAACGCGCGCATGACCAGCAAGCCGGAAATCGTGCCGACCACACCGGTCAGATAGGTCGCCAGACTCCACCAGATCATCGCAACCGCATACGCCCGTTTTGCGCCGAATCGATCGATCACCCAGCCCGCCGGCAATTGCATGATTGCGTACGTCCACGAGAAGACAGTCCCCATCAGCCCGATCTGCGTACGTGTCAGACCCAGCTCGCGAATCATCTCCGGTGCCGCGATCGATAAACTGGCACGATCGATATAGTTGATGACCCCGCCGGCGACCAGCCAGATCAATACCTGCCAGCGCACATTCAATCCCGCCGCCAGACCGTCCGCACTCTCCTGGCTGTTCGCGGGTCTGACCAATGTCCCTATGCGCTTGTCTTCCACGTTGCGTCTCCGGTGCTGTCGCGGGTCTGCGCCGCCCTGCGCTGGCTTGCGCAATTTTTTAATAGTCACACTATATTTGCCAACGCAACCCAGATAAACCGACGTATACCCGCATAGTTCGGATAAATAGTATGACTATAATGATCGCACCTGGAGGAGACCAAGCATGTCAGACGAAACACCCAAGCTGCCTAAGATAGCGAAACGCCCGTTACGTTCAACCAAGTGGTTTGGTACGGCCGACAAAAACGGCTTTATGTATCGAAGCTGGATGAAGAACCAAGGCATACCGGACCATGAGTTTCAAGGGAAGCCGATCATCGGAATCTGTAATACGTGGTCGGAACTGACGCCATGCAATGCACACTTCCGCAAAATTGCCGAGCACGTCAAACGCGGCGTCTTTGAAGCCGGTGGCTTCCCGGTGGAGTTCCCGGTGTTTTCGAATGGCGAATCGAATCTCCGTCCGACGGCGATGTTTACCCGCAACCTGGCGAGCATGGACGTCGAAGAATCGATCCGTGGCAATCCGGTGGATGCGGTGGTGTTGCTCGTCGGCTGCGACAAGACCACACCGGCGCTGCTGATGGGCGCGGCCAGTTGCGATGTGCCCGCCATCGCAGTGAGTGGCGGTCCGATGCTGAACGGCAAGCACCACGGCAAGAACATCGGCTCCGGCACGGTGGTGTGGCAGCTCAGCGAACAGGTGAAAGCAGGCCACATTACCTTGCATGAATTCATGTCGGCGGAAGCCGGCATGTCGCGTTCGGCCGGTACCTGCAATACGATGGGGACCGCATCGACGATGGCGTGCATGGCCGAAGCGTTGGGTGTGACGTTGCCGCACAATGCCGCGATTCCGGCCGTCGATGCCCGCCGCTATGTGCTCGCGCACATGTCCGGCATGCGGATCGTCGAGATGGCGCTGGAGGATTTGACACTATCGAAGCTGCTAACCAAAGAAGCGTTCGAAAATGCGATTCGGGTCAACGCCGCGATCGGCGGTTCGACCAATGCGGCCATCCATCTGAAAGCGATTGCCGGACGCATCGGTGTGGATCTGACACTCGACGATTGGACCCGTATCGGCCGCGGCACGCCGACCTTGGTCGATCTCCAGCCGTCGGGGCGCTTTTTGATGGAAGAGTTCTATTACGCGGGTGGTCTGCCCGGCGTGATACGTCGATTAGGCGAAGCCGGTTTGCTGCCGCATCCGGACGCATTGACGGCGAACGGGCGTTCGCTGTGGGAAAACAATCGGGACGCACCGATTCACGACGCCGAAGTCATCCGCCCGCTCGACAATCCGCTCGTACCGGATGGCGGACTGTGCATCGTACGGGGCAACCTTGCCCCGAATGGTGCGGTCTTGAAACCGTCGGCTGCCACGCCGGCGTTGCTGAAACATCGGGGCCGCGCGGTGGTGTTCGAGAACTTCGACGACTATAAGGCACGGATCGGCGATCCGGCCCTCGACGTGACGAAGGATTCGGTGCTGGTGCTGAAGAACTGCGGACCGAAGGGCTATCCCGGCATGGCCGAAGTCGGCAATATGGGATTGCCGCCCAAACTCCTGGCCGAGGGCGTGACGGATATGGTGCGGGTCTCGGATGCGCGCATGAGTGGCACTGCGTACGGTACGGTCGTACTACACGTCGCGCCTGAGGCGCGCGCCGGCGGTCCGTTGGCCATCGTCAAGGAAGGCGATTGGATCGAACTGGACGCGATGGGCGGCAAGCTTCATCTGGACATCAGCGATGTCGAACTCACCGCGCGGCTCGCCGATTGGGCCGAAGCGCAGCAGATCGATGCAGCGGATACGAGCGGCTATCGCAAGCTCTACGTCGACCACGTGATGCAAGCTGACCAAGGATGCGATTTCGACTTCCTGGTGGGTTGCCGCGGTGCCGATGTACCTCGGCATTCGCATTAAGCGATCGCGCCGATTCGCTTCCTGGCGATAAACCAGGAAGTGTCACTCATCGCATGCAGTTTGCTGAACTCTCAAAGCGCTGCTGCCGACAACACCTGTCCCGCCACGGTGCGCGCACTTTCCAATTGCACCAGACTAGCTTGACGCGCGCCGAGCGGATCGCCGCTCCGGATCGCGGTCAAAATGGCCTTGTGACGAGGCAGCGAGTGCGCCTGACTCTCCGGATAACGACTCGTCAGGCGAATGGATTCGAGTAACGCTTGCGACAGCATATTGCCGATATAGGCGAGCATGTCGTTATGTGTCGCATTCATGACCGCACGATGAAACGCCATGTCCGGCGCGAGTAACGCATCGGCCGACTCGGCTGCCTCCATTTGCCGATAAGCCGTCTCGATTGCCGCCAGATCCTGCGCATCGCGGCTGCCGGCAGCCAATGCCGCCGCCGCGGGCTCGATCACGCAGCGCACCGCCATCAGCGATTCGAAAAACGCCCCATGCGGAACGCTGCTCAGCGTCCAGAACAGGACGTCGGGGTCCAGGATATGCCAATTGCTACGCGGTAGAACGACACTGCCCACGCGCGGCTTAGATATGATCAAGCCCTTCGCCGCCAGCACGCGTGTCGCCTCCCGAAGCACCGAACGACTGACGCCATACGTCTCGCACAGCGCGGATTCTGCCGTCATCCTGTCGCCCGGCAAGAGCCTGCCGCCAACGATATCCATACCGACTTCCTGCACGATGCGTGCATGCAGGCTCCGCGTTTGGCGCAGATGGCGATAGTCCATGCACTCTCCTCCTCGACCGTCGACCCTAATGGCCCTTCCACCTTACCGCGATAATCGATAGCGATGCCAATAGTATGACTACTAAGCCGGGTTAACCTGGGTTTCGCGGTTCTGTCAGCGCTTTTAGTATGACTATATTAGCCCGTACCGGGTTCATATCGCCAAGGGGACCACTGTGGATCGGGAAAAACGTGTTGTTGCGCTGATGACGGCCAAGCTGATCCCGGCGCTCATTCTCCTGTATCTGGTGGCGTATGTAGATCGGTCGACGCTGGGCTTTGCCAAGCTACAGATGAATGCCAACGCCGGTATCAGCGATGCGGCCTATGGCCTGGGCGCAGGCTTGTTTTTTATTGGTTACTTCTTGTTCGAAGTGCCAAGCAATCTGTTTTTGGTCAAATTCGGCGCGCGCCGCTGGTTCGCGCGCATCTTGGTCACCTGGGGCGCGATCACCATCGCGATGTCATTGATCCGCGGCCCCGTCAGTTTCTACCTGCTCCGATTTCTGCTGGGCGCCGCCGAAGCAGGCTTTTATCCCGGCGTCGTATTCTTCCTTTCGCAATGGTTTCCGGTCAAATACCGCGCGCGGATCTTCGGGCTGTTTCTGCTGTCGCAGCCCTTCGCCCTGATCATCACGGGACCCTTGGCGGGCGGCTTGCTCGGCATGGAAGGTCTGGCTGGACTACACGGTTGGCAATGGCTGTTCATTTTGACGGGCCTGCCTGCTGTTCTGCTCGCCTATCCAACATTGCGATTGTTGCCGGATTCGCCCGCTCACGCGAAATGGCTGCCGGCCGACGATCGCGCATGGCTCGAGGCCGAATTATTGAATGAACAGCGGGCCGTGGGCATTGTGCGGCATGAGAACCCGTTGCGCGGGTTGAAAGACTTTCGTGTGCTGCTACTGGCGCTTTATTTTCTGCCCTATCCGCTGGCGATCTACGGCCTGACAATGTGGTTGCCGACCATCATCAAAGCATTTGGCGTCAGCAATCTGACAACCGGATTTCTGTCGGCGGTCCCGTATGTCTTCGCCGTCTTCGGCGTGCTGCTTGTGCCGCGTAGCAGCGATAAGCGCGACGAACGGGTCATGCACATTGGGTGCTCGGCTTTGCTGGGCGCGTTGGGCTTGCTGGTGTCGGCCATGGCCACGTCGCATGTGCTGCAATTGGCGGCCCTTTGCGTGACGGCGTTCGGACTGTATGCGGCACAGCCGATTTTCTGGACATTGCCGAACCGCTTCCTGACCGGATCTGCCGCCGCGGCAGGCATTGCGATCATCAATTCGATAGGAAATCTGGGCGGTTATATCGGGCCATTCGCGATCGGCGCGATCAAACAGCACACGGGCAATCTGGCGGACGGCCTCTATTTTCTGTCGGCGGCCGTACTCGTCCTCGGCGTTCTGTTGAGCGTCGTGATCCGCACATGGGTCGAGCCGCAAGTGAGCAAATCGACGCGTCCGGCAGTTGTAAGATAACCGGCGACGGAGGGTCGGCGGCGATGCGGCCGCGTTAGTCGGCTGAGATCGCCGACCCCGCAACGATTAAAACCGGGCCCGCCGCAACGCGGTTTCGGTCTCCTCAGACGCCAGATCGAGCCTGAAAGCCGCCCACGTTCCAAGCAGAGACGCGTCATTACTCAAAAAGAGCGGCGAAGTGGCCCAATCATCCGGGGTGCCCCCGCGCCAGCCCCCTTCGAATATCCGAAAGCTTTCAACGTCCGAGTGTCCGTATTGCAACAACTCCGCGTAACAGGCGATATGCGTGAGTGTCATGTCGCTGACGCCGATATCGAGCAAACAAACAAGCGCATCCATGGCGCGCCGGATGGCGGCGACTCGGGAAACCGCTTGAATGAATACGATTTGCTGCTGGCTTCTGGCCTCGAACACCAGACTGTAGAGCGTGGCTTTGCATTGATCGGAAAGCGTCATATCGGACCTCTACCCCTCGTTTAAACGCTGCGTGCACCCTCGGTTGCACTCGGTACACGGTCCTTGCACGGACGATGATGTGTCGTGTTACGTCTGCCGTAACGTTACGTCACCCGTAACGTCGTGCAAGCGATCCATACTGGCTGGGCATGTTTGCGTCGGGGGCAGATACGTAAAACATATAAAGCAGGATTCAGGCCTTGTTACAGGTCATTCCCGACGATGCGCATAAAAGCAGGACAAAACAGCGTCGACGCCGGCCAAAAGAGCGGTAGAAACGCGCTTGACTGCAGGCAGCTGGGTTTTGGACCTACAATAAAAGACGTATCAAAACCACGAAACCCTTCCCGGAGAACGACGATGGCGAAAATTCTGGTCCTGTATTACTCGATGTATGGACATGTTGAGACGATGGCTGATGCTGTCGCCGAAGGTGCGAAGAGTGTGGCCGGAACGGAAGTCGTCATCAAGCGCGTCCCAGAAACCATTCCCGCCGAGCACGCCGCATCGCTCGGCGTGAAGCTCGACCAGAAAGCCCCTGAAGCGAGCCCATCGGAATTGGCCGAGTACGATGCCATTATCTTCGGCACACCGACCCGTTTCGGCAACATGGCGGGGCAAATGCGTACATTCCTCGACCAGACGGGCGGTCTCTGGGCAAAAGGCGCGCTGGTCGGCAAGGTCGGCAGCGTTTTTGCATCGACCGGCACGCAGCATGGCGGCCAGGAAACCACCATCACTTCTTTCCACACGACGCTGCTACATCACGGCATGGTCATCGTCGGCACACCGTATTCGTGTAGCGCGCTGACGAATATGCAAGAGATTACCGGCGGTACGCCTTACGGCGCGACGACACTGGCAGGCGCAGACGGTAGCCGCCAACCGTCGGCGAATGAATTGGAGATTGCCCGGTTCCAGGGCCAGCACGTTGCGGAGATTGCCACCAAGCTGGCCCGCTAAAATCACCAAGGTGCGCCAAGCGCTACCGTCCTTGCTGTCCCCCGCCGTCATCGCCTGGGCGGTGATTGCCTTCAATTTCGCACTTTACTGGACTGGTCGCCGGCTTTCCGCCGCACATACGATCGCACAATGCTGCGCGATGGCGGTTTTGACCGCGTTGCTGCTCTACGTCGGCGTCTCGCCGGCGGGGCCGATTCCCGCATTCGGTTCCGCTGACGCTAATTTTTCCTGGAAGGCGATCCAGGCGGCGTGGTGGCTACTGTGTGCCGGCACCGTCGTCAATGTGACGCGGTCGTTCAGCGCGCTCGGCGGCCCGATACAGCGGCAGCGCTTCTTGCTCGATGTGGTCAAGGCGCTTTGCTTTCTGTCGGCGGGTCTCGCGATCGTCACCGACGTGCTGAACATCCCGATAAAGGGCGTATTGGCGACTTCCGGCGTTGTCGCGATCGTACTGGGACTGGCGCTGCAGAGTACGCTCGCCGATTTTTTTTCAGGTTTGGTCATCAGCACGAGCGATGCTTACGTACTGGGCGACACGATATCTATAGACGGGAAAAGTCAGGGCACAGTCGTCGAGATCACTTGGCGCGCAACGCACCTGCTCACGGACAACCGGGACCTGCTCGTGTTGCCGAATAGCATGATCGCGAAATCGGCGATCACCAACCACAGTTCGCCATCCGGCTCCCATGCCGTCGTTTCTCATTTCGAGACACCGCCCAATGTCCGGCCCGGGCATGCGACACGTGCGCTCAAACTGGCGCTGGAGACCTGCGTGGGCATCGCCGATGTTCCAGCGCCCTCAGTGGTGGTGACCCGGCGAACGTGGGAAGCGACGCAGTACGAAATCACCTATTTCCTGACTGCATCCGCGATCTATGCGGACGCTGTCAATGCGTTTTACGATGCCGCGCATCGGCATCTGGCGACGTTCGATGTGTTGATGGGGCAGACCCGCACCGATCAAGTCGATGTGGCGGAGACCTTGCCCTATCGACTGGTGATGGGCGTGGACGTGTTTGGCTCGTTGTCGACATCCGAGCGCGTTAAGCTCGCAGGCGTCATGACGCGTCACGAATATTTGCCGGGGGATGTCGTTTCACCGGGTGGCAATACCCCGCAAACGGTATCGGTGATCGCCGACGGCATCGTGACCGCCAGCATCGCTCGTGGTGGCAAAGACGCGGAAGTCATGCGCTTCGGCCCGGGCGATTATTTTGGTGAAAGCGGCGCGGTCGCGGGCGTGGCCAGCATGGCCAAAATGTCCGCGCGCTCGCATTGCGTGATCTACGATATTCCCGCGAAGGCCATCAAAGCGTTGTTCGCCGAACATCCGGAAATCATTCATGCGCTGGCGGTCCGCTTGGCGATGCGAATGCGTGCGGGAAACGCGTTCGCCGCAGCGGGCGCCGGCGCACCCGAACGGGCGGACAACGGATTGCTGTCATGGATCACGCAACGGATCCATCTGTTTCACAAGCCCTAGTGGGCGTGGCCGCTATCCCCGTTGCGGTCGCGAATGAAATCGACGAATGCCCGTAACGGTGCCGGCAGATGTCGACGCCCGGAGAAATAGAGAAACGGTCCAGGAAAACGGAGCCACCACGGCTCCAATATCGGCACGAGCCGACCGGCTTCGATGAAGGGTGCCAACCACTCCTCAAACAGATAGACGATTCCCTGACCGGCCACTGCAGCGCTGACCGCCATATCCGCACCGGTAGGTGTGACGATCAACGGACCGTTCGGCTCGACGATCAGGCTCTGACCGTCTCGCTCGAATTCCCATGGCGGCATCGCACCGCTTAAAAACCGCAGGCGCATGCATGCATGATCGAGCAATGCCCTCGGATGTTTCGGTACGCCGCGGTGCGCGAGGTAGTCGGGCGATGCGGCCACCGCGAAGCGCTGTGTACGCGGGCCGATCGGTAACGCAATCATGTCCTGCTCGAGCCGTTCGCCATATCGGATGCCGGCATCGCAGCCGCTCGCGACGACATCGACAAAGTTATTGTCGACCACTATGTCCACGAGAATATCGGGATAGGCAGACATGAATGCTTCGACCATCGGGGACAGCATGTAACGCGCCGCAATCACCGGCACATTCAACTTCAGCGTACCGCGCGGCGTGTCTCGCAAGTCGTTCAAGACATCGACCGCACTGTTCACCTCGCTCAGCGCCGGCGTCAATCGTTTCAACAACAATGCGCCTGCCTGTGTCGGCGATACGCTGCGTGTGGTTCTTTCCAGTAAGCGGATGCCCAATTGATGCTCGAGACGCCGCACCGCTTCGCTGAGTGCAGATGCCGACTGCCCGCTCAAGCGTCCGGCCTGACGAAACCCATGATGCTGCGCCACCAGCGCAAACATTTCCAGGTCGGCAATCGAATAGGGGGGCGTAGTCATAGGGGATTCGTCATCCAGGTTCGGGCAATGCGTTGCGAGAAATTCACTGTGCGAAATGGTGCACAGCCTGTGCGATGCTGCCC
This sequence comes from uncultured Robbsia sp., assembly GCA_963922375.1. Lineage (GTDB taxonomy): Bacteria > Pseudomonadota > Gammaproteobacteria > Burkholderiales > Burkholderiaceae > Robbsia. The sequence continues at coordinate 5,866 of CAWUJR010000005.1, read as the reverse complement.
GGATTATCACACAGCATCCCGGAGGCTACAGTGTCCCCATCGACCCACTGACAGAGGAATGACAATGACTGCCTCCCCCGTATCCGGCGCCACTTTTACCCCCGCACGCAGCGACCTTCACTTGACGCGCATCGGCTATGGCGCGATGCAACTCGCCGGACCGCACGTATGGGGGCCGCCGAAGGACCGCGCGGCTGCCGTCGCCGTGCTCCGTGAAGCGATCGCACTGGGCATCAACCATATCGATACGTCCGACTTCTACGGCCCGCACATCACGAATCAAATCATCAAAGAAGCGCTGCATCCTTACCCGTCCGAGTTGACGATCGTCACCAAGATCGGGTTTCGCCGCGGCGACGATCAGTCGTGGATACCGGCGCCGTCGGAGCACGAACTGGTGGACGCAGTACACAGCAATCTGCGCCATCTCGGACTCGACGCGCTGGACATCGTCAATTTCCGCGCGCAGGGCCTCGCTGGCCCGGACGGAGAATCTATTGGCGAATCGTTGCAGACGCTCGTGCGATTGAAGCAGGCAGGCTTGATCCGTCACATCGGCGTGAGCAATGTCAATGCGCAGCAGGTCGCCGAAGCGCAAAGCGTCACCGACATCGTCTGCGTTCAGAACCAATACAATCTCGCCCATCGCGCGGACGATGCGATGATCGATGCATTGGCGGCGCAGGGTATTGCGTATGTGCCGTTCTTCCCATTGGGAGGCTTCTCGCCGCTCCAGTCCGACACGCTGAACCAAGTGGCAGCGACGCTCGAGGCCACGCCGATGCAAGTTGCGCTGGCCTGGTTGCTGCAGCGCTCGCCGAATATCCTGCTGATCCCCGGCACGTCGTCGGTCGCACATCTTCGCGAGAATTTTGCGGCGGGTACACTGCAGTTGAGCGCGGACGTGTTGAAGCAGTTGGATAGCATCGGCCGCGGCATGAACACCCTCCCTCAGGAATAGCGCCGCCATGCCAGAACCGTATTCGATTCGCCCTGCAACCGCCACCGATTTGCCGCTGGTCTACACGGGGGAACTCGACTACATCCGGCAGATCGAGCCGCAACAGGAAACGCGCTGGCAATCCGGCATGGTATGGCATCTGAAGCAGTGGACAGGCAATCTGAGCCGCATGTTTATCGCAGAGTGTGGCGATACGGCGGCCGGCTATTGTTTCTGGCAAATTCATGACGATGCGGCGGTACTCGCATCCATCTATGTGCTACCCGATCGACGCCGCACTGGCGTGGGCGCAACATTGCTCGCGGCCTTCATCCACGATGCGCAGGCAAAGGGCTTCGATAAGCTGACGCTCGGCGTCAAAGCCGACAATCCGGCCCGACGCCTGTACGAAACGTCAGGATTTGCATACACGCACGACCAGGCCGGTTACCGCCATTACCTTTATCAAAGGGTGCGCTAGCGGATGCTGAAACGCGGTCACGCGTTCTTCCATTCTGCGGCCATTGTATTGGCGAAGTCCCGATACGACCGCGGCGCACGGCCCAGCAGCGTCGACAGGTGATCGATCTCGGCTGCCGATGCGACGGCGCCGTCCTGCTGGTAGCGCTGCATCATCAGTCGCATATCGTAAGCCAGCCACGACGGCGCCGCCGCCTTGAGCCTTTGTTCGAGCAGATCGAGATCATCGCCACCGTATCGTACCGGACGTCCCAATGCCTCTGCCCAGATTTTGACGATGCTCTCTCCGGTCAACGCATCGGGTCCCACCAGCGCATATGCCTCTCTCGGCAAGCGATCCGACGCTTGCTCGCGGCGCAGCAATGCCCTCCCTGCCGCCTCACCGATGTCGCGGATGTCGACCATCGAAATGCCTTTGCTGCCAATCGGCATGCCGTACAAGCCGTGGGTCAACAACGGATCCTTCTGCCTGACATCATTCTGAATGAAATACGCCGGCCGCAGCACGGTCGCCGCAATGTCATTGTGTTCGATCATCCGCTCTACCGTGTGCTTGCCGGTGAAGTGCGGCACATCGACATACTCGGCACCTTTGAATACCGACAGATATACCACGCCTTTCACGCCATTTTCTTGCGCGATGCTCAGCGTCTGCAATGCTTGCGTCAACTCGTCCGGCGCATTCGGGGCGAGCAGAAAGAGCGTGCTGATGCCTTTCGTCGCCGCGCGCACGCTGTCCACGTCCGTCAAGTCGCCTTTGACGGCAATCACGCCCGAAGGGAGGCGCGCTTTTTCAGGGGAGCGGGTGAGCGCTCGCACCTCAACGCCGCTGCTCACGGGCAGATGCGAAAGCACTTGGTTGCCGATGGTGCCGGTGCTGCCGGTAACAAGGATCGTCATGTCATTTCTCCAGAAAAAGGGGCCGTTGCAGCCCCGTTGGAAACAGAATAGGTGTTCCATCACGCGCTCGATAGCCTTAGAATGCATACGGTCCGTCTCGGAATTGGAACGATCGTGGATTTGATGGCATTGACCGACTTCAACGCCGTTGCGCTTTATGGCGGCTTTGGCGCAGCGGGCCGGGCGCTTGACAGACCGAAGGCCACGTTGTCGCGGCGCGTCGCGGAGTTGGAGGAATCCCTTGGGGTAAGACTCATCGAGCGCGGTTCCCGTAGACTTCGGCTCACCGAAGATGGCATCGCGCTGCACGAGCGCACCCGGGGCTTGATAGCCGAGTTGCAGGACGCAGGCGAAGCCGTCGCCTCGCGCGCACCGATCGCACGCGGCCGATTGCGGATCAGTGCGCCGGTGGTCTTTGCCCACAGGGTGCTCGGTAAGGTTGCCGCCCGCTTTGCGTTAGCTTACCCGCAGGTCGAACTGGAAATTGTGGCGGAGGACCGCTTCGTCGATCCGGTCGACGATGGTTATGATCTGGTGATACGCATCAACCCGCCCGCCGACGAGTTGCTGATCGGCCGGCGAATTCTCAGCGACACACGCCTGCTCGTAGGGGCGCCCACATTATTGGTCCCGCCACTGTCAACGCCCGTGCGCCCGGATACGCAAGGCGACGTTGAACCGACTGGCCTGCCGTCGTTACCATCGGTACGCGCAGTGATGATGCCGCACCGCTCGTCGATTGCCCCGGCATGGCGTATTCGGGATGCGCTTGGCGCGGAGCATGTATTGCAACCGGTCCCGGTGCTGCGTTTATCGTCACTGCTGATGGTACGGGATGCCGTGCTGGCAGGTGTCGGCATGGCGATGCTCCCCGCGCTACTGGTCGCCGATGACGTATCCGGCGGCAAGCTGCGCCAATGGGGCGTGGACGCGGGGCCACCGGTGGAGATCTGGGCGCTGTACAGCTCCCGGCGGTTATTGAGTGCCAAGGTTCGCGCGTTTCTCGATATGCTGCAGGCTCTGGACAAAAAGGAACGGTGAGCGACACCATCGCGCCCGTCTCGCCGCCGCACCGCGGCCGCAACGAAAACAACGCTACGACGATATGACGACAGATCATCCCGCACGACGTTATCCTGATCCGGCGATACGCATCGAGGATTCGCGATTCAAATCGCTTCTGATGAGCAATGCTTCCATCGAGTGCCTTTATCAAGGCACTCGATGGTCAGAAGGTCCGGTCTGGTTCGGGGACGCACGCCAAGTGCTGTGGAGCGACATTCCGAACAATCGGATCCTGCGCTGGGAGGAAGAAACGGGACAGGTCAGCACCTATCGACGTCCGTCGAATCATGCGAACGGCAATACCCGCGATCGTCAAGGCCGACTTGTTACCTGCGAGCACCTGACACGCCGCATCACGCGAACCGAATACGATGGATCGATCACGGTACTCGCCGATCGCTTTCAAGGCAAACCATTGAATTCTCCGAACGACATTGTCGTACGCTCCGACGATTCGATATGGTTCTCGGATCCGACATTCGGCATCGACAATTTCTATGAAGGAGAGAAAAAACCATCTGAACTGAAGCCCGCGATCTACCGGATCGACGGCAAAAGCGGTCACCTGTCGAGGGTGCTCGACCATCTGGTCGGCCCTAATGGGCTCGCATTTTCTCCGGACGAGACGATACTTTACGTCGTCGATTCACGCGCCGATCCACGCACGATCGTCGCGTACGACATTGCGGACGATGGACAGACAGTGCGTAACGAGCGCGAATTGATCAACGCCGGTGCCGGCGGAACACCGGATGGTTTTCGCGTGGATACGCAGGGAAATCTCTGGTGCGGATGGGGAATGGGAAGCGACGAACTTGACGGCGTACGCGTATTTACCCCGGAAGGCGAGTTGCTTGGGCACATCGGATTGCCCGAGCGCTGCGCGAACGTCTGTTTCGGGGGGCGTCATCGGAATAGGCTGTTCATGGCCGCAAGTCACGGACTGTACGCGCTCTATGTGAATACGCAGGGCGTACCTGGCGGCTAGGGACGGCTGCACCTTCGTCGGTAGAGGATCGACACACACCTGGCGGCTATATCCGATGCCAGGTGTGCGATGCACGGCGAAGATCCCCGTGACTAGAATCGATAGCTGATGCCGATCTGCACGATCGGGAAGAACTTCACCTTCTGAATCGAATTGCGAATCTCCTGCTCTTCCTGCGAGAGTGGCGACGCAACATATTCGGTCAGCTGCGATGGAATCGAAAAGCCGACCGATGGCTTGCCATAAGCGACACCGATGTCCGCGACGAAGCCCAAGCCTTTATGCACCGGCTGATGACCGTATCCGAAGCCGAGGTAAGGCATGACGGTGGGAAATTTGGCAGTGACCGTAGCGGTTTGGCCGCCAAATATTGCAGCCGGTACGGTGTATCCTCCAATCTTATAATTGCCATTTTCGGGTACCGCAGTCCCCGTCAACCGATCGCGGTTGAACAGCGCGCCGGCGGAGATGCGAAACCCGCTGCGCGGAAACGGAAACAGGTCGGCATAGACGCCCGCATGACGAACCTGCAGTTCGCCGTCGAACTTGTTACCGCCGGCATGAAACGAGTGCGACAGATTCATGCCGTCGATGTCAGCATGGAACCCGAGCCAGCTCGTTACGCCGACCGCCGCGCCGATCCCGCCGCCCTGCGTTCCACCTTGCAGATACACTTCCTGGGCCATGGCCGGGGCGGCCGCTACGGCTGCTGCCAACGTGATGGCAGCGCCCACCATGATAGTTTGATAACGATTCACGCTTCGCTCCTTGTCGCAATATGCGGTGACCTGTCATAGGCGAACTGTAGCGACGCGTTAGCCGTTCAATATCTCGATAAAAGACCCTTTTCCGTGCCAGTGTGAGCAAATGACGTCATATGCAACGCGTATATCACCAAAACATAAGGGTTCAGGGCGATATTTCGACCGGTTGGCTATCTCACCTTTTGTAGAAACCGAGATGGTGAGAGCAGTTGAATCGACACAAAAACAACAGATACGGCCTGCCAGGTGATAGATACCTGCCTGCCAGATCGTCGGCGGCACCTTCAGAACGGCCGTCGGACGACGCGCATCGCGGCCAGGCAAGGCGCGTGGAACAGCGTCCCGCGCCAAATGCCGGCGACGGTTTTCGTCGCGACAATCACCCAGAAACCGAAGAGCATCGTGCTCAACACTGTCCCGATGACCGCACATGCCCACCATCCGGTGACCCGATACAGCGACAGCGCGGCTACCGTGTACACCCCAAGCGGGAAGGTGAATCCCCACCAGCCCAGATTGAACGGCATCCCGTGTCGCAGGTAACGCAACGTCAACGCAATGGCGATCAAACCCCACCAGATACCCGCGCCCCACAACAGCCCGGCGCCCAGCAGGCCGATATCGCGCGCGGCAATCGCGACCGGAGCTAATGCCGTACCGGCAAATGCTGTCGCCGCGCCCTGCCCCAGCAGCAGCAGCCCCAGACTGCCGGTGCCGATCGGGCCGAGC